>JAPKAW010000175.1 GCA_028825055.1 Flavobacteriales bacterium
TATTCAACATGTCCATCAAGAAGCGGCTATTGAAACCAATCTCCATATCCTCTCCAGTATAGCTGCAGTTCAATCGTTCATTTGCCTCGTTAGCAAAGTCCAAATCTTCCGCGCTCACATGCAATTCGCTTCCTGCTAATTTTAACCGCACTTGGTGGGTTGTCTTATTGGCAAAGATCGAGACCCGGCGTATGGCCTGAAGGAAATCCACCCGATTGATCACCATTCGATTGGGATTCTCCTTTGGAATGACCGCCTCGTAGTTCGGGTACTTCCCTTCGATCAAACGGCAAATGATGGTGACCTCATCGAATCGGAAACACGCATTGGACTCGGTATAACTCATCGAAACTCGATCCGCATTGGAAGCGGCATTCTTCAACAAGTTCAATGGCTTTTTCGGCACAATGAACTGAGCTCCTGCACTCGCTTGAACATCCGTTCTCGCATACCGGACCAACCGGTGTGCATCGGTGGCGACAAATCGAACGTTATCGGCATAAAATTCAAAATAGATACCGGACATCACAGGGCGCAAATCATCATTTCCTGCAGCAAACAACGTGCGGTTGATTGCAGTAATCAATGTTTTGGCTTCGACGTCAAACGTAGCCGCATCCTCCAACATCGGTGATTTCGGGAAATCGTCTCCATTGGCACCCGTTAACTTGTATTTGCCCGCATCACTCGTCAGCTCCACACCATATGTTGCAGGATCAACCTTGAAAGTCAAAGGGATATCAGGAAACGCTTTGAGAATGTCCAAAAGCATCTTTGCTGGAACAGCAATGGCTCCCGTATCCTCTGTTTTGACTTCCAATTTGGTCGTCATCGTAGTTTCCAAATCACTCGCTGATATCACGGCTTCTCCTGGGCCAAGTTCAATCAAGAAGTTATCCAATATGGGCAAAGTATTGCTGCTATTCAACACGCCACTCAATGATGAAAGGTGTCGGAGCAACTGGCTGCTTGAAACGATAAAATGCATGGGTTCTATATGTACCTCAAAGATGCTCCAACATCCCCTCTATTGCATGCTTCTTCCTGCATTTTCCGTGATGATTTTTCCACAGTTAACACACCATGATTTCAACTGCACTGCAAAAGCGCTTATTTTTCACCCATGAAAACAGGAATCATCACCGTCTCGCTCATGCTTGTATCCTTTGCTACATGGGCTCAAAGTTCTATCATCACTCCGAATTCAGTGGATTTACACATCGACCAAGAGACTAGCCGTGACCAATTGGCGGAAATGCAGCAGTCGTTGCAGGCCGTTGGCATCGGGTTTCGATATGACTTGGTTTCTTGGGAAGAAAACGCGCTGCAGTCAATCCGAATGGCCGTGCATTTAGCAGATGGCACCTTGGAAACAACCGAAGTTGAATCATTCAATGAAGAGACTGACTTGCGTATCCTGCTCTCTGGAGAAGGTGAAGCACGCATCTTCTGCTTGGGAGTTGCCTGCCCCGATTAAGAGCGGCTCCGTTTTGACGTCATCACTTTGCCGCCGCTATTACGCGGTGCATTGCCTGATGGACTTCGTTTACATTCACATCGGATCCACATCTGAAGTGGCTCTCTGGGCAACGGCGATGGCCATGCATTCCGCAAGGACGGCAGGCAAGCTTCTCCTGAATCTCCACCACTTCGTAGTGGTCAGACAGCGGCCCAAATCCAAAACTCGGAGAGGTGGAACAAAAAACAGCGACCGTTGGGGCATTCACAGCACTCGCGATGTGCAAGGGGCCACTGTCGTTGGTTACTACAGCCTTCACTTGCGACATGGCATAAGCCACTTCGAGCAGTTTCCAACCTGCAGCAACGTGCACCCGGTCCGAATTCACCGCTTGGGCCAACTCCGTTAAAAAAGGAGCGTCAGAAGGACTTCCCATCAAGCACATATTGAATTCAGAGTCAACTTTAAGCTGCATCTGAATCAATGCTTCCCAATGCTCTAAAGGCCACTGCTTCGTTTGCCATTGACTCATCGGAGTCATGATGATCCAACTGCCCTTACTTCCATTGTTAAGGACATCCCAAGACTTCGCGTCTGATTTAGTTGGATACAATCTTGGGGCCATCAAGCCATTGGCCCATTCTCGGATTAAGTCATGATTCCTTTCCACTTCATGCGTTCCATCACCGAATCGGTGCGCATGAAGATGCGTAAACACACGGGCCAAAGGGTGAACAGCAAATGCGCTGCGAACAACCGCCCCACTGAACGCTGCGAGCAAGCCTGAACTGGCATATCGATGGGGAGTGAAAACAGCTCCAAAACGGATTGAACGCAATTGAGCACTCAGGCGAATCAAGCGGGCATACCGCTTCAACCCTCCACCGCTCTTATCCCACACCCAAGTCTGTTTCACAAACGGGTGCTGGACAAACAAGGACTCGTTGCCCTTTCGAACACACAGGTGAATTTCATCTTGCGGACGTGCAGCATGCCACGTCTCCACCATGGAAGTCGCTAAAATCGCATCTCCTATGAAAGCTGTTTGAACAAAAAGTACCCGTTGACCTGCACGCATGATGCGAAGATACATGCCGAAGAAGAAGCGATGTACCTTGCGGCATGGCACGTTGGATTGGTATCGATTTTGGAAAAGTTCGCACAGGGCTAGCCTTCACGGATGGAAATGCACGCATTGCATTTCCTCATGAAACGGTTCAGACAGAGCATCTAATGAAGGCTTTGGACTCTCTCGTGAAAGCTGAGGCTTGCGCCGGCTTCGCATTGGGGATGCCGGATGCTTGGTCCAGTTTCCAGTCGCAAGAAACCGATAGTACACAAGCCATCCTTGCTTTGCAATCGGATTTGCAAAAAAAATGGTCAGACCTGCCTGTACACCTTGTAGACGAATCATTTACGAGCCGTGAAGCGCGCTTTTCCATGGTGCAAGGAGGCATGAAGAAAAAAAAGAGAGAAGAAAAAGGGGCCATGGACCGTGTGGCGGCCGCACTCATCTTGCAACGTTTCTTAGAAACGCTTGATAACTAGGACACGGTTATCTCTTTTTGAACACCTCTATTTCCGCGTGTTCGCGGACAAGGTCAGAAAAGGTCCCTTCGTAACGGGTCGCACGCACAATGTGATTGTCTACCCAGTGGTAATTCCCTCCACGCGGCTTGCCCATTAGCAGTCCGTGGTAAAGGAAGCCGTGCTTGTCGAACCAAGCCTCCGTCACTGCTCGGTGCTCTTCAGTACGCGAGGTGAAAAAGGTAATGATGTGGCCATCCGCATGCCATCGATTCAATGTCTGCAAAGCATCCGGGAACGGCATGCACGTCGCCATGCGTTCCGGATCCTCATTGGGAACATCTTCCGTGATGGTCCCATCAATGTCAATCAGATAATTCTTGGTCTCCCCCGCAAGGGTCGGCGAGGCCGGCTTACCCTGTTCATCCATCAACTCATTCAATTGCACTTTAGCAGCATTGGGACGTCCGGAGAACTCATTCATCTCACGAAATTAGTCACCAACATCGAGTTTTGAAAATGACTCAAAAATCAAAAATTGAGGATCAATACTGCCTTCAACCTTTTGAAGCCACAGACGATTCCAAGCTTCAAAACTTTCAGGATCCCCCACAAGTCCGCGGGCATTCACCACCCGTTCTTGAGGATTGGCTTGAGGAAATATTACGGCATCAAAAAGATGTTCCAAATCACGGCATCGCTCTGCATGCCTTGTTCGAACCGATTTCCTCCATTTTTTCTTCAAGCGCAACCACTCCTTTTCCATTTGCTTCAGCGCTGCCAGCGTCGTTGGGACAACCTCCCTTCCCACTCCATTCGCATGTGCCTCAAGTGCTTTGCCCCATTGACTCCATGCCTCCTGTACTTCATCCTCTGGCTCCATCTGCATGCTCACCCAGGATGCTGAGGCGTCCGCCCCCTTCCAAACCCCCCTCGCTGGTGACCATTCAACAGCTCGGGCCAATGCGGCCTGTTCCGCTGACCACACCAGTGCACCATCCCGCAACATCAGTGCGGGCAATTCTATTTTGTGGTGATCAAAAGCGCGCCTGAGTTGCAACCAATATGCGACTTCCCCTGGACCTCCGATCACGGCAGCGCTCTCCAATAAGAACTCCTGGTATAGAGGGCGCAATGCGGCATTGGGACTCCAGTTTTCAGCTGAAACAGCGTCCCATGACGTTGAACCATTGTTCTCCAGCCATCGGTCGGAGCGTGTCCGTTGTCCCGTTTCGTTTAAATGAAACACGTTGTTCGGCTGCGGACGTAGCTGCGCTTTCCAACCAGCAGCCTCCAAAGCAGCGGTTGACTGTTGCACAGAATCGGCAATACCACTTCCGTTCCATTCTGCATTCCAAAGATGACTTGCCGCTTCTTTCAGTTCTGGGTCGTCGCCATCGATGACCAAGACACCCTGCTCTCCAAACATTTCATGAACCCACATTCGCACCCTTTGAGCCAAGGGCATGGAGTCAAAGGAATTGTTGACTTGCATCGCTAAGACCCCCGTCGCATTGGCCCAATGTGCCAACGCCATTTCGTCTTCCTGCGTCCAAACCAAC
>JAPKAW010000176.1 GCA_028825055.1 Flavobacteriales bacterium
TGAACTAGACGTTAATGATGTCAGCGAAGAGCAAAGAACACGGTGGTATTGGGGACCGTTTTCTTGGATATTCGATTACATGGACAGTTCTGAGGTGCGAACTGCGCTCCCTCTCATGATTGGAGAGTCCATTGGGACTGTTCGGACCGCGCGAAACCCAACGCGTAAACAAGCCGTTATTGAAGCCGCTCAAATGAGCGGACGCATCACAGGAGGAGACAATCCATCAGAACTGAATGCCCGTTTCCCAGAGATCAATCTCTATCAGAATCGTTTGTTGATGCTAAACCGGGCCTTCACTTCACCACTGCATGATCGAGGAAACACTCACTACCGGTATTACATCCTCGACACGCTCGACATCAATGAACGCACGGCAATCCACCTCGCCTTTGTCCCGAAGCGCAAAGGAGAGCTAACATTCGAAGGCGAATTGTGGATCGATACGTTGAGTCTTTCTCTTGCCCGTGTTGAGGCGAATCTCAGCGAATCGGCCAACATCAATTATGTCCGTTCATTTAGCTGGAAACAAGAATTTGAACCCATTCAGAAAGACGCCGATACCACGGTAGCTTGGATGTTGTCCCACGAATCCATGCTCATTGATATGAGCCTGACTGACCGAACACTCGGGGCCTATCTCCGCCGTTCTATTGACTTCAGCGAAAGCGCCTGGGCCGATGCCTGGCCTGATTCTGTTTGGACGGGTGGTCGCGATATGGTATTCGCCGTCAATTCAACAGCGTTTTCTGAATCCAACTGGTCGGAATTACGCCCCAAACCCCTTCTGGAAAGAGAACGTCGAATTTACGAAATGGCGGATTCCGTTCAAAATATACCGGCCTACCGTTGGGTCAAAAAACTCGGCTATCTCAGTGCCACAGGCTATGTTATGACCGGCCCATTGGAGTGGGGTGCATGGTGGTCTGCTTACACGAAAAACCCTACTGAAGGGGATCGGTACCGACTCGATTTACGAACTTCAAATGCGTTCAGCAAACGCTTCATGCCAGGCGTTTTTGTCGCATACGGCACATTGGACCACCGCTGGAAATCGGGGCTAAACCTTCGGTTCATTCTCCGGAAATCACCGCGTACTGAAGTTAATTTCGAAATCAAAAGAGATGTAGAGCAATTTGGGATGAGCGGGGTTTTCAACCAAGGGGAAGTCTTCACTGGCTTGCTCAGAACAGGTTCGATCGTCCCGCTGTCGGAAGTCGTCCGCGCTGAAGCTAACCTATTGCATGAATTCGGAAAGGGCTTTAGTGGCTTTGTAGAAGGACGTCATCGCCGTGTTGCCGCTATTGGTGACTGGGATTTCAAAGACCCCGAAAACGGTTCTCCCCTCGATCAATTGATCACAACTGAATTGACCGGCATACTTCGATACGCTTTCCAAGAGCGATTCGTCAGCGGAGAATTTGAGCGAATCAGCTTAGGTACAGAGTGGCCCATTCTTACCGGAACGGTAACGTGGGGACTGCCCGGAGTACTTGGCTCGCAATACAATTATCTTCGCTCAACGCTCGATGCTGAAGACGTTGCACGCATAGGACTGGCTGGACGCGTCGAGTGGTTGGCACAAGCGGGAAAGTACTGGGGGTCGGCTCCATACCCTTTGATGGAGGCGGTCGCTGCAAGTGGAACGTACTTCATGACTCCGGAGTCCTTCAACCTGTTGAACCCCCTTGAATTGGTCACCGACGAGTGGGTCAAAGCCTCCGCAGAATGGCACCTCGAAGGGTTTTTCCTAAACCACATTCCATTCATTCGCCGAAGCGGACTTAGAGAGGTCGCGGGAGTGAAATCTATCGTAGGCAGTTGGGATAACAAACACGAAGGTTTGGTGGCACTTCGCGACGGAACGAATGGATTAACAGCTCCCTATACAGAGTGTTCATTGGGCATTGAAAACATCTTTAGCTTTATTCGAGTAGATGCTGTTTGGCGCACAGACCGTGAGTTTGGGACAGCCGATAGTTGGGGGATTCGAATCGGATTCGCCGCTGAAATTTGAAGCGTTCGCATTCCGAAACACCCGATTACCTTTACACCATGGATCAGCAGTCTGAGAAACCCATGAAGTTACATGCCCGCGGGCTCGTCAAGCAATATGGCCAGCGTCGTGTAGTGGATGGCGTTTCGCTGGAGGTCACGCAAGGTGAAGTGGTGGGATTGCTCGGCCCCAATGGCGCTGGAAAGACAACTAGTTTTTATACGGTCGTGGGATTGGTACAGGCGGATGCAGGACAGGTTTTTCTCGATGACCGCGAAATCACTTCCATGCCCATGTACCAGAGAAGTCGTTTGGGTATAGGGTATCTGCCTCAAGAAGCATCCATTTTTCGAAAACTGAGTGTCGAAGACAACATCGCGGCCATTCTCGAATTGCAGCCGCTGTCCATTAAAGAGCAGAAGGATAAATTGGAATCGTTGCTCGCTGAATTTGGATTGGAAAAGGTCCGGAAATCCCGCGGAGATGTTCTGAGTGGGGGAGAAAGAAGACGCACCGAGATAGCTCGAGCTCTTGCGACCGATCCTAAATTTATTTTACTCGACGAACCATTTGCCGGCGTGGATCCGATTGCAGTGGAGGACATCCAACGGATTGTCAATCAACTGCGGTCGAAAAACATCGGGATACTCATCACGGACCACAATGTTCAGGAGACGCTGCACATTACCGACCGGGCCTATTTGCTCTTCGAAGGGAGCATCCTAAAACACGGAACTGCGGAGGAATTGGCTTCCGATGAGCAGGTGAGAAGGGTGTATCTCGGCCAGAATTTTGAGCTTCGCCATCGGCCTCAAGCCTCCCCTTCTCCCGCCTGAGCCTGGCTCCACATGCGGGCAACGTATTTCCCGACAATATCAAACTCAATGTTGACCGGAACGCCCGGTTGCAATTGGCCCAAGTTTGTGTGTTCCCAAGTGTAGGGGATGATCGCGACGCTAAACCCACCAACTGAAGAGTCCACCACGGTCAAGCTAATTCCGTTGATGGTAATGGACCCTTTGGGAACGGTCATGAACTCTGGAGAGGTCTCATGACGAAAGGAAAGCTTCCAGCTGCCTTTCAAGTCAATCACCGATTCCAAAATAGCCGTGGTGTCCACGTGGCCTTGTACAATGTGCCCATCGAGTCGATCTCCAACGCGTGTGCACCGTTCTAAATTCACCTCGCCTCCAACAACCCACGATTTCAAATTGGTCCGTTGCAACGTTTCAGCGATGGCGGTAACGGTATACCGTCCCCCTTCAATTTCCACAACCGTTAAACAAACACCATCGTGCGCAACGCTTTGATCGATATGCAATTCATCGACAAACGGAGCACTCAATGTGAAGTGAACATTGGTGTCTTCTTGTGCGATGTGTTCCAACCGCCCCATTCCTTCTATAATTCCTGTAAACATCTCGTGGTATTAATCTACACTCGGTGAAACACCTTGCATCAAGTGAAGTTCACCAGAGAACTTCTCTTCAACGATGCCTGTCAATCGAATTGTGAAAACCCGAACGGTGTAATAATAGATCCCATCAGCCGCTAGCAATGTCGAAGACGTATACCCCGCCTGGTGTTCCCCTGTCCATGCAATCGCGGGGTTGTCTGTCTGGAACACGAGTTCTCCCAACCGATTGAAGATGCGAGCGTCCACATGGTCTATGAATTTCCACGGAAAAGCCTCGAACGTGTCATTCAATCCATCGCCATTTGGACTGAACACATTGGGCAAGAAATAAAAAGGGCAGTTGTCCACACAAATGGTATCGCTCATGGCGCTTTCATTTCGACGCAACGTTCCGTCAGGTCCAGGCAATAAGCTGTCCAGCGCGGTCAAAGCAAAGCAACCTGCCAAGGTCCCCAGCGCTCCCTCTTCATTCCATACAAAGTTGTTTAGAAAGGGGTCGTCCCATGTTTCAAACGGCTCTAAAGGCTCTCCCAACGTTGGAGACCAATACAATCGATGGCCTTGCACATCATCGGCACATCCCTCAACATCTCCCCATTCCATGCTATTAATTTCATCAGCGCAATCGGAGTCCAATGAAAAAATTGGAGGGCAAGGGGGGGTGAAATCAAAAGGTTGGCCACACGCTTCCTGACTCCAATTCAACAGCGTCTGCGGAATCCCATCACCATCAAAACCTCCTGATGTTTCTACACGATAGCAGTAGGTCGTATTGTTCACCAAGCCGGAGTCCACATAGACGCTTAACTCACTGTCCGCAATCCATTGGAATGTCCCCAAATCGTCCGCACGATAAATCCGGTAAGTTGTGTTGCTCCAAGGAACGTCCGCTTCAACTCTCAAGGTGAGGCGGTTGTCATTGGGTTCCAACGTGAGCCATGGAGAAGACGCAGGCGATGAAACACCAATCTCACCCATTCCGCTGATTCCGCGGACACGGTATGTCCACGCTGTCGATTCTGAGTCCATGGAGCCATGCAGCCACAGGGTGTCTGGAGAAGTCAGATACGGTCCGGAGTTGGTTTGGTGCAAAAGCACTTCGTTCGTGTTTGACTCGCCTAC
>JAPKAW010000177.1 GCA_028825055.1 Flavobacteriales bacterium
GGTGTTGGAACTTACCCATGTGCTAGAGGGACTTTGCGGCGACTCGGACATGGCTACCATGGAAGTTGTAGGATGTGACGTGGAGTTTGTCAACGTATTTTCTCCCAATGGAGATGGCTTGAATGAAGAGCTGACCTTTAAATATCTATCGTCCTTCCCGGGAAATCAGTTGCTCATTTTTGACCGCTGGGGCAATGAGGTGTATCAGAAACTTGATTACGGCAACAACTGGCGTGCAGATGGTTTGGATGAGGGCACGTATTACTACGTTCTGACGATACCTTCAAAGGAAACGATGAACGGGTCGTTTATGCTGCTGCGCTGATCCCAAGCATGTCGCAAATGGCTTCTTTAAGGTTCAAAGCAGATTCGCTCGCTTGTTCTGAACGAGTTTGATCTGTTGCAACAACGCCGAGGTAGTTGAAGCCTGCGTAATCGGCTGTTCTTTCTACGTGGTGTAAATAAGAAGAGAGAGATCTAAGGTTGCTCCCTTCGGCGCTGTAAGACTCCAAGGAGGACCCTGTTGTGACGCTGCTGAGAAAGGGCTTTTCTTGCATGCATCCGCCCTTTTGATCGAAGGCCCAACCAAAGGTGAAGACCGAGTCGACCCAGCCTTTAAGCATAGCGGGCATACTGTACCAGTAAATAGGGAAGTGCATCACAACACTTTGGGCAGCGTCAATCGCGGCTTGTTCCGAAGCTACGTCAAACGTTCCGTGCGTTTGATGACGCGCTAAAACCCGAACGTCAAACCGTGTGTCATCTTGAAAGCACGTGATGAATTCAAGTAAGAATCCTGACGGGGTGGAATCAGGGTTGCCGATAAGAAGAAGATGTTTTTTCACAGCGACACAACACGCGCATCAGGCGCGTGTTCATTTTTATCTTCCATTGAATGCAAACTGCAATCCAATCGAGAGACTGTGAAGGTTCGGGGAACGAATCTCTTCGAAATAAGGGAGGAGAGAAGCCTCTGCCAATAAGCTGACATTTCCTAAGCCAAGAGCGACCCGGGCATTGAGTTGGATAGGGTTGATCGGGAAGTCGCTCGTGGTTTGTTCCGTTTCTGTTCCTCCTGATTCATAGTGTGTTTTATACTGACTCCATATGCGAACGCCACCCACCAAACCCGCTTCTACGTGCAGGCCTTTATCGCCTTTTCGGGATGTTCTTAAACTCACAAGGAAGGGGACCCGCAGATACACCGCATCGAGGCTGTTGCTGTTGATTGTGAGGGTGTCGCTGCCAATGAAGTTGGACATCACGCGTTCATCTTCCTCATTAAAATATAAGATGCGCTCGTCATCAATCCCTACGTGCCACCAATCGATTCCGAGCCCTGTGGTAAAAGCAATGTATTCACCAATGAATCTTTGGCGGTATTCAAACGGATTCAACTCAATTCTCCAACTTTCTGTGACGTGATCCAGTTTCATGCCCAAGTGAGCAGGCGCTCCCAAAGACGCGTTGTAGTCTTCCAAATCTCCTTGAAATTGTCCCATGAGCACTTTATTTAAGGAGATCCCTCCCCAATAGCCCTCGCTTTCAGGTTTTTTCTTGGATTTAGAAAGGGAGTCGCTTTCAAGCCAGTCGAAAGATGTGGCGTTAAAAGGGAAGGCTAAAATTCCAAGAATCAGCAAAAATATTGGATGTATTGTGTTCGCTTTCATGATTCTAATTTCTAGATAACATGCAAAAGGTATACCAAAGAATTCAAGCTGTCAACGAAAGCACTATTCTATGAAAAGACACGGCTGAGATTGAACCCGAAGAAAAGGTCGCCATCGACCCATCGTCCAGTGGTTTCAGTCAGGAAAGCTCGTTCAAACATACCCTGTGAATTGGTGATGTGAAGCTGAAAGACATGGCCTCCAGTCTCAATATCCACACCCAGGGAGAGGCTGTTGGTTGCAGCTTCATCGAGTCCGTTTACGAGAAAGTGATATTCGGAATTGAGGCTGACCCGTTTTGTGAGTTTGTGTCGTCCGCCCAGACCAAGTGTCCACTGGTCATGGCTCTTGCTCGTGATGTCAACCAAATTCCGATGTGTAAAGGATGGAACAACCGCAAGGCTAGTGCGATCATTGATTTTACGGGTCACGATGAGCTGGTTTACAAAGCTGATTCGAGAAGAAAAAAGATTCTCTCGATTGGGGTCTTGCCAGCGCAAGCCGTTGGCCATTGTGACGCCATAGTAGGTCACGCTTACCGGAATGCTGTTGTCGGATTTCTGTAAAAAAAGCTTGCCCTTAATGCTAGCCTCATAGGTCTTTTGAAAGGTGCTTCGCCCAACGCCCAAAGTCCAGCGATCACTTAGGCCATAGTCAAAGCCCATCCTCATGCTCGCATTGTCAAGCCCCCAAAGTGAGTAAGCTCCTTCGTTGATTCTTCCAAATCGGTGTGCAATTACAAAATGCAATACGCCCGCTCCGGGAGTTTCATTGCTTTGCATGTTAATGACGCGTGTGTCCTTGAACGTTGCTGTCACAGGATGTACTGTGGGTTCAGTGTCAAGAGCGTCAAGCAAACTTTGTCCAAGAGCAGAAAAGCTATGCAATCCAAAGAATAAGACCGCAAACCAAGAAGGAGAAATAAAGCGTAGCATGGCTTTCAATTTACCGGGGGATTAAAATGGCATCAACAGAAACAGAGATGCTCTCGGCAATTTGTTTCCGAACCATTTTTGGAATTTGAATCTCGTGATCTTCTGTCAGGACATCAAATTCTGCTTTAATTTCCCAAGATCCTTCATTAAACTGCATCTGACCTTGGATTGTTCTTGTTTGCGAAACACCGTGAACATTCAAGTTCCCAGATGCGACCACGTCTTGCCAGCCTCCTTTGGGATTCAAATTTCCCCAGTTTAAGATCGCGCCTTCAAAAGTCGCTCGAGGATGCTTTTCGCTTTCTAAGTAACTTTCATTGAAATGCTCTTCCATCAAGGCTTTGTCAAAGTGGAAGGTGAGAATGGGGATTTGAAACGCAAAGCCACCATTTCCAGCGTCTAGAATGGCGCTCATTTGAGCAGTTTCTGCTTTAATGTCTTCCAATATTGTGGAGGAAAAAAAGCGAACGTGTCCTTCTCTCGAGATAAATTGTTGCGCGTCTAAAGTTGAAGCGGAGCTGCAGATCAAAAGGACTACAAAAGTTAATGTTTTTTTCATGGTGACTGCGATTTTCTATTCAAAGGGAGTGCCATTGGCTACCCAGTCGAGCAGTGCCTCGACGTCACACGCACTGAGTCCGCCATTGGGAGGCATTGCATTGGGATCACTCAACGGAAGCTGTATGCGCTCACCAAGTCCATTGTATGCTGATGCCGATACAACGTAATCATAATCTGTAAGTAACAGGCCACCAGAAGGGGAGTTTCCGCTATGACATCCTTCACACTTGGATTCGATGATTGCAGCGATGTGCATTTGGTATGTGGCCTCGATTGGTGGGCAATCGGATGTCCCATACAACACAGATTCTACATTGTATTGACAGCTATTGAGCCCGATGAAAGCCGTTGTTACAAGAATTGAAAATGAATTGATTCTCATACTCGAAAGATAGCAACACATTTAGCACCAAAGAGTGCATATGGAATTGGATACAACTTAGGCATGGCTGTAGATTGTTAGTCATGTGCGATATTTACACCGAACTAGAGCAACTCAAAGATGGGAAGAGCATTTGAATTCCGGAAAGCGCGCAAATTCAAGCGATGGGCAGCTATGGCCAAAACGTTTGCACGTCTGAATAAAGATCTAATCATCGCCATTCGAGAAGGCAACAATGCGGATCCAGAAATGAACCCGCGTTTGCGCGCAGTTCTGCAAAATTGTCGTGCCGCCAACATGCCCAAAGAGAATGTAGAGCGTGCCATCAAAAAAGCTACTGATAAGGACACTTCGGATTACAAAGAGGTCACTTTTGAGGGGTACGCTCCTCACGGCATAGCTGTATACGTCGAGACAGCAACGGACAACAATAACCGCACGGTGGCCAATGTCCGCAGTATATTCAATAAGGGCAACGGGAATTTGGGAACTACGGGGTCTGTGGAATTCATGTTTGATCACATGTGCTTTTTCAAGATTACAGCTGAAGGTGTTGATGCTGAGATGCTAGAACTTGACCTCATCGATTTCGGTGCTGAAGATGTGGATTTGGATGGAGATAATATTGTGATTTATGGACCGTTTGAATCCTTTGGGACGCTACAAACCAAGCTAGAATCCGACGGCTACGCTATCGTAGAGTCAGGATTGGAACGCATTCCTAATATCACAAAAGAGTTGGATCCGGAAGCTACTGTGGAGGTGGAGAAACTGATCGAAAAACTTGAGGAAGATGACGACGTACAAAATGTGTTCCATACCATGAGTTCAGCTTCTCCAGAAGAGGAGTGAAGACCTCTGGGGTTTTGGACGTTTAGAGGAGTAACTTCGCCGCATGGAACGGAAATTGGTCGAATCGGAAATGGTGTTATTGGACTTCCTCATGGATCATGGGGGATTCTCAACAAGAACGCG
>JAPKAW010000178.1 GCA_028825055.1 Flavobacteriales bacterium
ATCGCGCGGAAGATGGACCACATTATGTTGTGGAAGTCCAATCCCAAGGTGAGCCTTATGAAACGCTGTATTTCCACAGCGAGTCACATCTCCTGATGAAATCAGTAGGCGAACGCAAAGGCCCTGCAGGCCCTGTGGAAATCGAAAGCCTCTTTTCAGACTACCAATGGGTAAAGGGGCTGTCTTTTCCAATGACCACAGTACAAATGACCAATGGACAGGGCGCGACCCTTCGCATGAATAAAATAATCCCCAACGGTCGGGTTTCATCCAACCTCTTTGAACACAATTGAATCATGGAAACGACCTCATCACACGCTGAACCTCTAATCCAACTGGATCAAGTTGCCGTCGCGCAGGACGAACATTGGATCATTCAAGATGTGAACCTTCTTGTTCATCCTGGCGAGTTTGTGTACCTAATCGGTAAAACCGGATCTGGAAAAAGCTCGTTGCTAAAAGCACTTTATGGAGAGATCCCGTTGGCCTCTGGGACAGGTCACGTTTGCGGTCATGACCTTCTCCAAGTCACACGAAAGAACGTTTACAGTTTGCGTCGCGATTTGGGTATGGTCTTTCAAGATTTTGCACTCTTGCCTGATCGGACCGCTTCCGAAAATCTTGCTTTTGTTTTGAAAGCTACTGGATGGAGTGAAAAATCGGCGATTGATCAACGGATACAAACGTGTCTTGACCAAGTTGGCCTCGGTACAAAAGGATACAAAATGCCCCATGCTCTATCTGGCGGCGAGCAGCAACGGCTGGCCATCGCGCGCGCTTTACTCAATGAGCCGCCCCTCATTGTTGCTGACGAACCCACAGGGAATCTAGACCCGGACACCACCGAAGGCATCCTTGAGTTGCTGCACGAATTGGTCAGGAATGATCGTTCAGTTATTATGGCCACTCATGATCACGCGGCATTTCAGCGCCATCCAGGTAGAGTCATCCGATGTGCCCAAGGGCGAATCGAACAGCTTGATTCTCTACCTAAATGACCCCCCTTAAACCCAAACCGCTCGCCGTAGTTATTCCTGTTAAGGACAACTTCGAAGGGCTTCAAAAAACACTGGAGGCACTCTGGAAAGAGGCCTGCATTTCCGAGCGTGTCGAAATCGCTGTTGTAGACGCAGGATCCTGTTTAACAACGAGTCAATGGCTTCTGACGCAAGACCATCGCATTGAGCACATTCGTTCTGCCAAGGACAACGGCGTATATGATGCCATGAATTATGGCAAGAACACTGTCAACGCATCGTGGATTTGGTTCTTAGGGGCAGGTGACATCCCTGAAGAAGGGTCGTTGATTTCGCTATTGGATGGCCTCATAACATGGGATCCTCAACAACTTCAGATTCACGGAGTTGCCATTGAAAGCCCTGAGCTCGGAGTGCCCGCGCATTATCGAGCACGGTGGGACTCCAGCATGATCTGGAGAAACACAACCCATCACCAAGGTGTGATCTATCCTGCTGAACTCCTCAAAGAACATTCGTTCAACGTTGAGCATCCCATTTTGGCGGATTATGGTTTGCATTTGAGCTTATTTCAAAAAGCTGTGAAAGCACAGCTGCATCCACTAACAATTTGCAAGGTTGAAGCAGGCGGTGTATCCAGACGTTTCGACACCAACCTTTACCGCGAAGAGTGGAAAGTGAAGAAGTCTGTGCTTCAAGGCCTCCAAAAATGGGTGCACCCCATTTGGTTACTCCTCAAATATGTCTTTAAAAAATCAGGCTGGCCGGTCCGTGTGTGATTTAAACACCTGCCCGTGTCAAAGCTTGATGGATGTTTTGCTCCTCTGACCCCCAATGCAAGCTCAAAGCGGCCAATTCGCAGCGTGTCCTCCATTCTGGATTCGGGACGTGCAACACACGCTCAATTGCGTCCGCGATGGATTCCGGCTGGTGGTCCTCAATGACTTCACCAATTTGCCATTGTTCAACGATACGCGCGACTTCAGGCATGGGGCTTACGACTACAGGCACCCCTGCATGGATGTAATCGAACAATTTGTTGGGAAGACTCATCCAATAGTTTCCATGGACACCCCGATCCAAGCTTAAGCCAACATCCGCTGATGCCGTCAATTTTCGAAGCGCCTCAAATGGAAGTTTAGGCAAACAAAACAATCTTCCTTTTTCGGAATCCACTTGTTCCAAAGCCCATTCGAACTCCACTCCTGCACCTACCACCACCAATGTTCCTTTCGCTATGGAATGGAGCGCCCCTAACGCTTCACGCACTCCACGGTCTTTATCTAAAAAGGCACCTTGCAAAATAAAAATTGGCCGAATGCACGGGATATTGTAGTCAGCCCAAAGTGCATCGTCTCGGTCTTCTCTTTTTTGAGAAACCGGCATGTTTCGAACCACGAGAGGCCTGCCTGCAGAACCGTTTGGGTAGCGCTCAAGGTAAGCGTCCGCAATGGCATCATTGACTGTGATTACGGCGTTTAACCGAGGGAAGAGCAACTTTTCCAATGCAAGCCAAACACCGCGTTGAAATGCCCGACCTGTGAGACCCGCCGCCTCGGTAAAGTATTCATGACTATCATAAATCAAAGGCTTTCTTCGGAGCACTTTAACTAAAAAAGCCGGCAAAAGCGTATCCAAATCGTTGGCCCAAATGGCATCATATGGCATCCACAATAACTTCCAAAACAAGGACCATTGAAGGCAAGCATAAAAACCGAACCCAGAATGAAAAGGCAAATTAAACCGGTGATGCAAACGCTTCGTTTCAAATGGCGGTGAATCCGGTAGCATCCGACCCAAAAGAAAAATTTCCCAACCGGCCTTTTCTAGCGTCGAACACGTTTTGGAGACACGCTGATCGTGGGCTAAGTCATTGGAGACCAGCACCACCATTCGTTTATTGCTCCGAGTTCCCAATGAGCCTAGGATTGCATCGACTCTTGAACCTTGCGCAACACACGCTTCGTGTATTCAGGGAAATCAGCTCCCATCATCCACCCAAAATAGCCTGGATTTGCGCTCAAAATAGACACCACTGTCTTGCCTTTGTGCTGTCCAAAATTGAACAAAACTTGGTCCGCATCATCATAGACAAATCGGCCTGCCAAATCTGCGAATCGTTGTCGTTGACAGAAGACATGTAAGGTGTCCATATCTGTTGGAACAGGCCCTACCTCATCTCCATTGCTCGCCTTGACCACCGTTGATTCATACCGCTCCAATTGAGCCAACAGCACTTCGAGAGTTGCTTCGGTATCTGGCAGGGCTTCGTGCGCGCCGTCCAATTCCTTGTCACAATAGAATCGAAAAGCAGCGCGCAAGGTGCGTTGTTCCATCATATGAAAGATGTTCTGGACGTCGATCAAGTTTCGTCCCTCTACCCCAAAATCGATGCCTGCCCGCAAAAATTCTTCGGCTAGAAAAGGCACATCAAATCGATTCGAATTGAATCCTCCGAGATCGCATCCTTCAATAAATTCAGACATGCTCTTGGCATATTGACGAAATGTTGGCTTGTCTGCAACATCGGCGTCGTATATACCATGAATGAGACTTGTCTCAATTGGAATGGGCCTTTCAGGATTGATCAATACCCGATGTTCCGGACCACGCTGCTCTGGCTTCTTTTCAACGGTCCCATCAGGTGAGACCTTGATCATCGCCAATTCCACGATGCGGTCCTTGGACAAATCTGTCCCTGTCGTTTCCAAGTCAAAAATGACCAACGGTTTCTTCAAATGAAGCATAGAAAAATTCATGAATGCAAGTTCGAACATTCCGACCACAACTGTGTCTGCTCAACTCGCAATCTTTGCTTGGTTTTACACCACTGGACGCTCCGGGTCGAAGGCCTCTAAATAATCAGCAACCCTGCGAACAAAGCTCCCTCCTAGCATACCATCCACCACACGGTGATCATAACTGTGACTCAAGAACATCATCTGTCGCACTGCAATCACATCGCCATCGGGCGTCTCCAAAACAGCTGGTTTTTTACGAATCGCTCCCAACGCCAAAATGGCAACCTGGGGCTGATTGATAATCGGAGTGCCCATGACATTGCCAAAGGTGCCAACATTGGACATGGTATACGTTCCACCAGCCGTGTCATCGGGCTTCAACTTTCCTCTTCTGGCTCGATCCGCCAAGTCATTGACTTGCTTCGCCAAACCGACCAGACTAAATTGGTCTGCATTTTTGATGACAGGCACAATCAGATTGCCTGAAGGCAGCGCAGCGGCCATGCCAAGGTTGATTTGTTTCTTAATGATGATCCGATCACCGTCTACAGTCGCATTGACCCCAGGGAAATCCCGAATCGCCTTCACGATTGCCTCCGCGATCAATGGAGTAAAGGTCAATTTCGTCCCATGTGCCTTTTCAAATTCCGCTTTGTTTTTACTGCGCCATTGTACCATTCTGGTCACATCCGCCTCAACAAAGCTGGTCACATGCGGACTTGTCTGTACAGAACGCACCATGTGATCAGCGATCATTTTTCGCATACGGTCCATCTCAATGATTTCGT
>JAPKAW010000179.1 GCA_028825055.1 Flavobacteriales bacterium
AAGATGAGGGGATCGAACGCGATTCTGACTTGTTGGTGCGCTCATCATCGAGCCGCTCATCCAATAAAGTACACATCATTCAGCGCATAGACCGCAAGATTGAGCTGGCCGATATCGCGCGTGATCTCAACATGAGTCGCGCTGATTTGATGATCGAAATAGAAGGGATTGTTTCTGCAGGAACCCGCGTGAATTTGGACTACATCTTGGATCAAACCCTTGATGATGATAGCCTAGACGAGTTGTTTGACTTCCTCAAGGACTCCGAAGATGAAGGCGTCGAGGCACTCATTCAAGAATACGGAGATGCGTACAGTGAAGAGGAGATGCGTTTGGCACGCATCAAGTTCCTCAGCGTATTTGCTAATTAATCGCGAGTCAACCCATTGGTTCACTGAGCTCTGTGATTGATTTTATGGCCATGCGAATGGCCGCTAACACCATGAAAACAGCGAAAATTAAGCGTACGATTGACGCGTTAATTTTTAGAGACCAACGGCTACCCAGCCAGGCGCCAAGGATAAAAGTGAGCGCCAGCAAGAGCGCATAGTTGATGTTGATTTCGCCTGCTTTCGCGTAATTCATGACGCCCAGTATCCCAATAGGAGGAAGCATCATAGCGAGCGATGTTCCCTGAGCCATGTGTTGGGTCATACCCAGGCCGAAAACCAAAGCTGGAACTATGATCATCCCGCCACCTATGCCAACAAAGCCTGCGGCGATTCCGGCGATAAGGCCAATGGCCAACAAAAGAAGTGCAGTGCTGATATCCATACTTTTAAATTTAGAAGTCTAAGTTGAGTGAGAGGACAAACAAGCGGTCTTGCCAACGACTGTCGTCTACCCCCCAGCACCAATCGGCCCGAACCCAATAACCGAACAGGTAGGACCGCAGTCCAAAACCAGTTCCCCAAATGATGGGTTCGCGGTTGTTGTCGATGGTGACTGTGATGGGGTTTTGGGTGACCGTAATCTGATTGAATGTATTGGACGTGTCATACGGATGCTTGCCATTCCAAGCAGAGCCGACGTCCGCAAAACCAACCCACTGAAGATGCTCCAATAAATCAGATTCGACGGATTGACTGGAGAGGGTTGACCAAATAGGAATGCGTACTTCAGCATTGACCAATGCCATGTTCGACCCATTCCGAACGTTTTGCTGAAACCCGCGAATTGGAGTTGATTGGGTCTGAAAAGCATAGGCTGTATTGGGATCGATCGGAGATGATCCAGGGCCCTTTAGGGACAGGACGTTGTCCACTCCGCCCATAAAATGAAGGAGTTTTTGACTGCCTAAAGACCAGTTCCCAGCTGCCCGAACAGCAAAAATAATATCGCGAAAAAGAGGTTTGTAGTGCCTGAAGTCAAAACCAAAAGTGCCAAAGGTGTTGTCACTATTGAATTCCGTGAGTAAATATTCGGCCCAAATACGGTAGCGAGTCCCTTCGCGGATGTTCAAGCTTCGTTTGCGCGAGCTGTCAAAAACATAGGCGATTTCAGCACCCCATTGCGTGGTGAATGACGTCCCCAACTTGAGATTGTATGCGTCAATTGAAAGCGGAACATTGCGATCCAACCGCATAACCCCTTGAAGGCGGAGGCTTCTTACTTCGTCAAATGGATATGTGAGCCGGTGCCGCAATAAGTGGATGTGTGTCTTGATCAGGCTTTGATTGCCATTGGACGCTTGTGTAATGCCCTGCCTTTCTAAGCTCCATGTTTTGTCCCAACGCTTTGCAAGGTCTGAATACGACATGGCATACGTGCTATTCTCCAGGCTGCCTGCAAGACGAAATCCAACCGTAAATCGGCGATCCTCAAACAAGTCGGAGATTGAAGTCATGGTCAATCCGCCAAGCCCCGGTTGCAGAGCAATCGTTCCACTGTAGGGCTGGTAGAAGCTGTTTCCAAACGAGTTATCTAGTTGAGCTTTGACGGATTCGATGGCGTAATTCAACCGATAATTACGTGGCTTCGGAAGGGCAAAAGGCGAAGCGTATTCTTCAGCGCTTCCTCTGGTGTTTTCAATAACGGTATTTCCAGAAGATGCCTCTTTGGTAGCGGTCTCGTTCGCCGCAGGCTTCCAAGGTCCAAAAGCATAGGCTCGGAAATCGGCTTCTGTAACTTTCGGTGACCAGTCCCAGTCCAACTCAAGCGTTTGCATGGGTTCGAAAGACTTGGATTGACGTTTCTGTCCTTCAAGGTTTTGCGCTGCGTGTTCTTGCAATCTCCAATAGAGGTGGCCGTGTAAAAGTCTCGTGGTGAGCACCGATTCAATTGAAGGGACTTCCTGAAAGCGCGCGATCGGTTCTTCTAAAGTTTCGAGAATACTAGTTTGTGTGAACCAACGGTAATGGATGGTCGTATCAATCGATGCTATGCTGCTATCGCGCCAAGAGATGGAACGATCTTGACTGCCATCGGGGTGATGTGTCAAGAATGAAATGTTTTTGTCGTTTTGAATTTGGGGATAGCGTTCGTCAGCTTCGGGTGTTTGAACCCAATGGGTTAACGAAGGGACTTCAGCGGCCCAATCCAGTGCAAAGAGATCGTGCGTATTGTCAATGGGTTGTCCCAATTCATGGGTAAAAGTCAAGTCGGTGTTCGGACGGTTTGATGCAAACCAAATGGTACTTCCATCGGCCGAAATGACAGGGTCGAGATCATCAAAGGGGTCTGTCCAAAGAGGTCGCTGATTGTTGCTCAGGACTTGATAGCGGTACAAGTCTGATTGGCCGTTTCTCATAGCACTCCAGATCATGGTCATTCCATCGGGAGCGTATGCCATGCTCAGAACCTTATCAATTTGGAAGAGCTCTTTGCGTTCCGATTGCAACGAATTTAAGTCCACATTCACGAGGAAGTTGCTGCCTTTTTCTTCGATCGTATAGGTCAATATTCGGCCTTTCGGGTGCCAAGCAATGACGGGATAGGTATCATTTTGCACACGGTCAATCTTATGTCCATGACGGCCAATACGGTTCTTGGTTCCTGCAATTAAATCAATGAGCCATAGGGTAATTTGCCCTCGTTCTTCGGTGACAAGAACAGCTCGTTGACCGTCAGGATGCATTGAAAACGTTCTGTATTGCAGGTGTCTTTTCAGGTTGAAAGGAATGTCTCCACCCATCGTTTGTGAATGTCTCAGATCTCTTTTAGAGATCAAAGGGGGAAGGAATTCCGGGGTTGTCGTCCCGGAAAGGTGGTATTGACTGGCTTCTGAAAACAACATTTCCAAACTCATCCCTGTGGCATATTGAATGCCCTGTCCGATGCTTCGTGTGACCCGTGTCATATACAAAACATTGGCGATGACGGGTTCGCCGAACACATCAGCGATGTACTTCCAAATGGCATGACCAACCCAAGGAGCGTTGATTTCTGTTGCGCGTGAGGCATTGTGAATTAATCCACAACGTGCGGCATCCTTGACATGCATCGAAACCTCAGAGGACCAAGGACCGCTGGCGTATGAGTATAGCCCCTCGGTGTACCATTGAGGAAAACTCATGGCCGAGTTGTTGCGAAGGGCATCTTGCCAAGACCCTCCGTTCATTGTTTGATTGAAGAGCAATTCCGTGAGTCCCTTTTTAACGTCCTTTTCAAGCAATGCGCGTTCACCCTTTCCAAAAAGAAAGATTTTGGAACCCACCAATAGAGCAGTCCCTCCGATGTTCTCGTCTTCGGTGCTGGAGCCGCCAATGTTCGATTGTCGAAAATCTTCTTGCTTGTTGAATACCAAGAATTGAAGGGGCTTCTCAATGGTTCGATCGAGCAGTTTTTCGACATCCTTGATCCAACGGGGCGCGTCGATGACTACGTGAGATGCGAGGGCCTTTCCTCCTTGATAGTAGTACACCTCTGCTCCGTCAAGGGGGAAGTACTGCCAATCGAATGATTGGTATTGAACGCGGTTCTTTCCGAATTCTACATTGGATCCATCATGGAATTGCCCTCGCATACCCGTGACGCCATGAATAAACATCAGGGCAAGGAGAATCAACCGATTGAGATAGCTTTGCGATCGCATGCAACCCGAAATTACTGCCTGATGAGCCAACTCCACACATTTACGTTCAACGCTTTTGGAGAACAGACCTATTTACTTGATCACGGCAACGGTGAGGCGACCGTCTTTGATCCTGGCATGAGCAATGCTGAAGAGCAGAATGAATTTAAAACGCAGTGTGAATTGCTTGGTGTTGAGGTTGTGCAATGTGTCCTTACGCACGCTCACTTGGATCATGTATTGGGTGTGGCATGGGTGTTTGACCAATGGAATGTCTCACCTCGCTTGCATCCAACAGATAATATGACCTGGGACCAAGCTCCTAGGGCCGCCGAACTTTATGGAGTGCGAATGGACCCATTGCCTGACCGTGGGCCTGACTTAGGCAGTCATGGGAGTCTGTTAACGTGTGGAATGCACCGTTTAGAAGTGCGTTGTGCACCAGGTCACTCAGCGGGACATGTTGTCTTTGTGAATCACGAGCAG
>JAPKAW010000180.1 GCA_028825055.1 Flavobacteriales bacterium
ACCTCGAAAAGATGCACGACATGGGCATGTTTTTGGAAATCGAATTGGGCGTTACAGGAGGAGAAGAGGATGGTGTGGACAACAGCGACATCGATAGCAGCCGCTTGTATACCCAGCCTCAAGAAGTGGATTACGCCTATGAGCAATTGAAGTCGGTCAGCGACCAGTTCACGGTGGCTGCTGCCTTTGGTAATGTTCACGGTGTTTACAAGCCAGGCAATGTGGAGCTCACTCCCAAGATTTTGGACAACAGCCAACGGTTCATTCAAGAGAAGCATGGGACGGCATCAAATCCTGTCGATTTCGTTTTCCATGGTGGCAGCGGATCTACGGTGGATGAGATTCGAGAGGCCATCGGTTACGGTGCCATCAAAATGAACATCGACACGGACATGCAGTGGGCCTTCCTTTGCGGGGTGCGTGACTATGTGGATGCAGAGCATGCTTATTTGGAGGCTCAGATTGGCAATCCTGATGGAGCCGATCAGCCTAACAAAAAGAAGTATGACCCACGCGTTTGGTTGCGCAGTGGCGAGACGACTTTTGTCGCACGACTCAAAAAGGCTTTTGAAGATTTGAATTGCGTCAACCGTAACGCCTAAACTTTTTCCTCATGCTGAAACCCTTTCACTTGCGATCCTCGCAGGCGCACTCGCGTTTGCTTGAATTGGCCCAAACGGACGGCCAACGTCATTTGGTCGATCTCTTTGCAGAGAATCCAAATCGCTTCGAATCCATGCATTGTGAAGTGCCGGGTTTGCTGTACGATTGGTCCAAGCACCGGGTGACAGACGACGTCATGAGTGCACTGTTGGATTTGGCTGAGGACGCGGGTTGGAAGTCTGGCCGTGATGCCATGTTCCGAGGAGATGCCATCAATCAAACTGAGGGGAGGGCCGTGCTGCACGTAGCCATGCGCGGTGAGTTGGAGGATGGTTTTGCCGTGGATGGCCAGCAGGTGATGCCCGGTGTGCTGGAAGTGCGCGACCGCATGCTAGATTTTGCGGAATCGGTTCAGAAATCGAAGGACATCACCGATGTTGTAAACATTGGAATCGGAGGTTCGGATTTGGGGCCATTGATGGTGACCAAGGGGTTGCGCAGTCACTCCAGTGGCCCAAAGACCCATTTCGTGAGCAATGTGGATGGCGCGCATTTGGAGTCGGTGTTGTCGGGATTGAACCCCCAAAACACCCTGTTCATTGTGGTCAGCAAAACGTTTACCACGCAGGAAACCATGGCCAATGCTATGGAGGCCAAGAGTTGGCTGGTGGAGGCACTTGGAAAAGAAGCTGTAGCCCATCATTTTGCGGCGGTTTCGACCAACTTGGCGTCAGCCCAGGCATTTGGAATTTCTGGGGTGCGGATCTTTGGTTTTGAAGATTGGGTGGGAGGGCGTTACAGTCTCTGGGGGCCGGTCGGTTTGGCCGTAGCGTGTTCTATTGGCGCTGATAATTTCCGGGCCTTGTTGTCGGGTGCGCGGTCCATGGATCTGCACTTTCAGCAAGCTGATGGCCGCTCGAACATGCCCCTCGTAGCCGCTCTCATTGGTTTGTGGTATGTGGAATATTTGAACTTACCGACCTATGCCGTGCTCCCTTACGCCCAAGATTTGGATCGATTCCCAGCGTATTTGCAGCAAGCGGACATGGAGTCCAATGGCAAGTCGATGGGAAGGGATGGCAAGCGTATCGATCACGCTTCAGGCCCAGTCATCTGGGGAGAAGCGGGCACCAATGGTCAGCACGCCTTTTATCAATTGCTCCACCAAGGAACGACCGTTCATCCAGCCGATATCATTGCGTGCATCGAGCCACACTCTCAATTTGACCAGCACCATGAGAAGTTGCTGGCCAATGCTGTGGCTCAAGCGGAGGCCATGATGATCGGCAAGTCCAAAGCGCAGGTTGAGCGCGAAATGATGGCAAGTGGTGCCAGTCCAGGAAAAATTGCAGCTATCGCTCCTCATCGGGTGTTTGAAGGCAATCGACCGACGGGATTCGTGCTGATGGATCGATTGGATCCCCATGCATTGGGTCAGCTCATCGCATGGTATGAGCACCGCATCTTTTTGCAAGGATTGTTTTGGAATGTTTGCAGCTACGACCAATGGGGCGTTGAATTGGGCAAGCAGTTGGCCGGGCAGGTCCTGACCGAATGGGGAGGAGGTGCGGTTGGAGAGCATGATGCTTCGACGCTTGCTTTGATGCGGCGTATGCGATCAAAAGGATAGGTTAAAATTTATCCAGATAGTTGTGCTATTGATCACTTCATTGTAGATTGACCGAGAATCAAGGCCGGCAACGGGCTTCTCAGAAACTGTTATGAAAAACTATCTCTTGACTGCATTTTGGCTGTTGTGCGTTACGCCTTTGCTTGCAACCGTATCGGGCATCGAAGCCGAAGTTCATGCAACGACAGAATATGGAACAACCTATCGCGTTTACATCACTTTTGATGCCATTGACGATGAATTGGTTGCGATCTATGGAACGGTCGGTGAGAATCAAAACGCTCCGTTGACGTTCTCGTCTTCAGCGTCCTTTTTTCAACCCTCATTTGGAAGCAATTTCGGTGACGGGATCAACCCGGCATTCATTGCTATGTTTCCTGAGCTTGCTGTAGACAGTTGGCTCACCATTGGAACCGAAGACACCAACGGAAGCGGGGGGATTAGCTCGGTTGGTATGGAGGCCTATTGGGATGGTTTCAACAATGGCAATGGGTTCACGGTCGATACGTTTACCGGAGCATCGTGGTTTATTATTCCCGGAACCTCGGCGGATGCCATTTCGGGTGATGACCAGCGTGTGCTAATTGCACAGCTGACCACGGATGGCATTCTTGATTTAGTGGTGAATGTTCAATACGATGATGTCGAAGGCAACACCTTCAATGTGGATGGCCTGACCTTGGTTTATCCTGAAGTGCCTGCTGGCTGCATGGATGTTAGCGCTTGCAATTATGATTCAACCGCCGAGGTTAGCGATGGTAGCTGTGTTGACCCTGGTGACGCTTGCGACGACGGAGACGCAACCACGATGAACGACGCGTACAGCGCTAATTGTTTTTGCGTTGGCGAAGCAATCGTTGAAGGTTGCATGGATTCTATGGCCTGCAACTACGAAGCCACGGCCAATTTCAATGCAGGATGCATCAATCCAGGCGATACCTGTGATGATGGAGACGAAGCGACAGCAGCGGATGTTTATTCCGCGAATT
This sequence comes from Flavobacteriales bacterium, assembly GCA_028825055.1. Lineage (GTDB taxonomy): Bacteria > Bacteroidota > Bacteroidia > Flavobacteriales_D > Sanyastnellaceae > UA16. Next base: position 3,223 of record JAPKAW010000180.1, read on the forward strand.
GCAATTGTGAGGGCCAATTGGTAATCTATGGCTGCTTGGAATCCGGTGCTTGCAATTACAACGCACAGGCGGACGAAGATGACGGGTCTTGTGAATTCCCGGGTGATGCATGCGATGACGGTTTGAGCAACACCATCGATGATGCATACACAGCTAACTGTGACTGCGAAGGCGAATTGGTTCCAACGGGACCCGCAGGCATTGAAGTGGAGGAATATGCGACATCGGAGTACGGTACCATCTACCGGGTGTATGCCACATTCGATGCGCCGACCAATGAATTGGTTGCAGTGTATGGAACGGTTGGTGAGAACCAAAACGCTCCTTTAACGGTGGAAACGACTACGTCGTTTTACCAAATAGATTTGGGTTCGAATTGGGGCGAAGGCATCAATCCGACCTTCGTGGCCATGTTCCCGGAAATTGGTTCAGACAGTTGGTTCACGATTGGAACACAGGATAGCAATGGCAGCGGAGGTGTGGGCTCAGTCGGTTTAGATAGTTACTTGGTTGACTTCAACAACGGTGATGGTTTCACGGTGGATACCTTCACGGGTGCCTCGTGGTACATTATTCCGGGTGCTTCTGCTGACGCAGTGGCCGGTGATGACATGCGTGTTTTGGTCGCTCAATTGACCACGGACGGCATCTTGCACTTGGTGATGAACTTCCAGTACGATGATGCGAATGCGAATACGTACAACACGGATGGGCTTGAAATTACGTTCCCGCAATTGCAGGGCGGATGCACTGAAATGGAGGCTTGCAACTATGATGCGACCGCGGAGATCAACGACGGCTCGTGCTTGAGCCCTGGTGACGCTTGCGACGACGGAGACGCAACCACGATGAACGACGCGTACAGCGCTAATTGTTTTTGCGTTGGCGAAGCAATCGTTGAAGGTTGCATGGATTCTATGGCCTGCAACTACGAAGCCACGGCCAATTTCAATGCAGGATGCATCAATCCAGGCGATACCTGTGATGATGGAGACGAAGCGACAGCAGCGGATGTTTATTCCGCGAATTGCAATTGTGAGGGCCAATTGGTAATCTATGGCTGCTTGGAATCCGGTGCTTGCAATTACAACGCACAGGCGGACGAAGATGACGGGTCTTGTGAATTCCCGGGTGATGCATGCGATGACGGTTTGAGCAACACCATCGATGATGCATACACAGCTAACTGTGACTGCGAAGGCGAATTGGTTCCAACGGGACCCGCAGGCATTGAAGTGGAGGAATATG
>JAPKAW010000181.1 GCA_028825055.1 Flavobacteriales bacterium
GACACAACATCGGGTTCAATGTTCTGGATGCCATCGCCCAGAAACGGGAAACTTCCTTTGAGGTTTCCCGACTGGGCGATGTTGCGTCCGTCCGATTTAAGGGACGGACATTGGTCCTTCTCAAGCCATCAACGTTCATGAATCTCAGCGGAAAAGCTGTCCGATATTGGATGGACACCGAGAAAATTCCTTTGGATCGCGTCTTGATCGTTACCGACGACCTCGCTATGCCATTCGGTTCACTTCGATTGCGCGGAAAAGGAGGGTCGGGAGGCCACAATGGGTTGGAAAACATCGAGACCATATTGCAGACGCCTGGCTATTCCCGGCTACGATTTGGTATTGGCTCCGGTTTTCCCCAAGGCCAACAAGTCGACTATGTTTTAGGGAAATGGGACGGAATAGAGTCAAAAGGTCTCGCAGAACGGTTGATACGTTGCGATGAGTTGATCTGCAGTTTCACAACGGCTGGCTTGGATCGCACAATGAACACGTTTAACAACACCTGACCCTCTTAGGGTTGTTCGTATAACATGTTGTTGCTGATATAATTCAGAACGGTGTCTGGCAACAAATACCGGATGTCCTTGTGTTCCTGAATCGCTTTGCGCAGGTACGTCGAAGAGATACTGATCATAGGAGCGTCGCACCAAACAACATGCGTGTGGTCCACAGGAATTCGATTCTCATCGCCTTCCTGGATTATAGGGGAGGGTTGTTCTGCCTCAATACTTCGTCGCGGGTAGACCAAAATTCGATGGTGTGTTACCAAGTCCCAGTGATCTTTCCAGGTGTGCAAATTGTGAAAATTGTCTTCACCAATGATAATGCTGAAGTCAACTTCAGGCTGCTGCCCGCGAATGAAGCGCATAGTGGCGGCTGTGTAGTTGGGAGAAGGCAACGTAAATTCTACGTCACTCCCTTGCAACAATTCATTCTCGGCCGTTGCCAGATGCACCATCTGCAATCGGTGTTCTTGAGCCATCAATTCAACCGAATCCTTTTGCGGATTCAACGGAGTGACCACAAGCCAAACTTCATCTAAATCCGTGTGTGTTGCCATGTGATTGGCAATCACCAAATGCCCCATGTGAATGGGGTTAAACGTCCCGAAGTAGAGCCCTATTTTTCGACGTGATTGTTGAGTGTCCGACATGACAGCTATCCTTTCGGAATATTTAAGGGGTCCGGCGTCAAGCCCAGATGATCTGTGACCAAGTAGGCCGCCTCTTTAAACGCTTCATCCAAGTTGGCGTTGATCAGAATTTGATCGAAATGAATGTTCTGCTTCCATTCCCATTCTGCTTTTTCCATCCGTTCATGGATGCGTTCTTTCGAGTCTGTGCCGCGGCCTTCAAGGCGATTCCGAAGCTCCTCCAATGAAGGGGGCTGAACAAACACTGACAATGCACGATCGCCCAATGCCTCTCGCAATTTTAAACCACCAACGACATCTACGTCAAACAATACCGTTTTCCCTTCCGACCACAACCGCTCCAATTCCGTTCTTAGCGTACCATAAAAAACACCCTCATACACCTCTTCCCATTCTATCAATTCGCCCTTTGAAATGCACTCTTTGAAGGCGGGCACCTCCAAAAAGAAATAATCCTTCCCATGCTCTTCTTTTCCTCGAGATGACCGCGTTGTAGCGCTGATTGAAAAACCCAAAGGCAGATTCGTTTTTCCAAGTAAATGCCGCACTATGGTGGTTTTACCTGAGCCTGAAGGGGCAGAGAATATGACGGCTTTGCCACTCATTTTAAAGCACATTGAGCACCTGCTCCTTTATTTTCTCCAGTTCATCTTTCATCTGAACGACGAAACGCTGAATCTCGGCGTCATTGGCTTTGCTGCCAAGCGTATTGATTTCGCGCCCCATCTCTTGGGCAATGAATCCTAATTTCTTTCCTTGACCTACCTCTGTATCGAGCATGTCTAAGAAGTACTGGCAGTGAGCTTTCAAGCGCACCCGTTCTTCCGACACATCCATCTTTTCAATGTAAAACAGCACCTCCTGCTCAAATCTATTTTCGTCCAATCGTCCCCGGTCTTTGATCTCATCAAAATTAGATTGAATCCGACTCCGAACTCTTTCAATCCGTGCCTTCAGCAAGGGGTCTAAATCCGACTCCAACGCTAAAATGCGCTCAACACGCTGACGAAAATCTGCCTCCATGGAAGCTCCTTCGTGATTGCGATAGGCGATGAATTGCTGCGTTGCTGACGCAATCAATTCAGCCAAGGCCGCCCATTCTGACTCTTCAAATTCCTCTTTGGATTGCTGGATTGTATCCGGCATGCGCATCGCCGCAGCGAGCATTTTTCCGTCTTTTTCAAACCCCCGCTCATCCGATATAGCCTCCAACTGGTCCAAGTAGTGCCGAATCAACGGGCCATTCAATTCTCGCTGGTCTGCGGAATCGGACTCGTAAAAGAGGGTTAGATCACTTTTCCCACGAACAATGGATGCAGCCAAGGATTTCCTTAAATCCATTTCCTTCTCCCGAAAGGCCTGTGGCATCCGAATATTCAGGTCCAATTGCTTTCCGTTCAGAGACCGCACCTCAGCAACATATCGCCGCGAGCCTAAGGTCGCAGTTGATTTGCCGTATCCTGTCATGGATTGAATCATTGGGGGGATTTTTGGCAAAGATAGTGTTCCCGGCCGAGTGGCAGTCGAACGTACCTTTGCATTTCCATGATGACGCTCAAGCAAATTCAGGCCCCGGTCTCCAATGACATGGCCACTTTCGCCGTTCATTTCAAATCGGCCATGCGGACGGACGTAGCCCTATTGGATACCGTTTTGCGGTATATCATCCGGCGAAAAGGGAAGCAGATGCGACCGTTATTCGTCTTCTTGTGCGCTCGCCTTGAAACAGAACAAGCTGTTAGTCAGCCACTTAATGAAAGAGCTCATGTCGCTGCTTCATTGATTGAACTGCTTCACACAGCCACTTTGGTGCATGATGATGTCGTCGACGAAAGTCCCATGCGCCGTGGGTTTTTCTCCATTCAAGCCCTTTGGAAAAAAAAGGTGGCTGTGCTCGTAGGGGACTATTTACTCTCTCGCGGCTTACTCATGGCCGTGGATCAAGAAGCGTTTGATTTACTCAAAATCACCTCTGAAGCTGTTCGCCAAATGAGTGAAGGTGAATTGCTCCAACTTGAAAAAGCACGGCGCTTGGACATCACCGAAGCCGTTTATTTTGATATCATCCGAAGAAAAACAGCGTCGTTGATTGCTGCATGCTGTGCTTGCGGAACCGCGTCCGCTGAAGCTGATTCTGAGACGGTCGAACGCATGCGGTCCTTTGGAGAGCTTGTTGGGTTAGCATTTCAAATCAAGGATGACCTCCTCGATTTGGGAGAGGGTGAACGAACGGGTAAGCCGACAGGGGGAGATATCCGAGAGCGCAAGATGACCTTGCCCTTGATTCACACCTTGAACAATGCTAGCGCGAAGGAACGGCGACGACTCATCAGGTTGGTCAAGCGTCACCACGACAATCCTGAAGCAGTAGCTGAAGTCATGCGTGCCATTATAGAAGGTCCCGGCATGGCTTACGCCCATGAACAGATGACTGCATTGCGAAACCAAGCGGTTAATCTTTTGAGCGATGTACCGCACAGCGAGACCAAAGAAGCCCTGATTGGACTGGTGGACTACACCATCGAACGTAAAAAATAGACTGCCTTATGAGATTCCCACTGGTCGTTTTGATGCTGCCCATTTTCATTCACTGCGCCCAGCAACCTGAACAGGTCATCACCTCTACATGGCCCGATGGGTCCGCAAAACGAGAAGTGACGATGGACCATGGCGACAGTACAGCCGTCCGCACATTCTACCAAAACGGGACCGTGGAGAAAATAGGTTTCTATGACGCCGGCCTGAAAGCGGGAACTTGGAGCGCCTATTATGAAGATGGTCTTCTTTGGTCGGAACACCACTACTACCAGGACAACCAGGTTGGGCTTTACCGCACGTGGCATCCCAATGGCCAGCTCTTCATGGAAGGAAGCTACAGTGAGCAAGGAAACCCCACAGGGACCTGGACCTTCAAAGATGATCAAGGGAATACCATTCGCTCTGTAGAAGGAGAAGCCTTGAATCCTTAATGCAAAAGCTGTTCACACCGATTTGGTGAATAGTCTCTGACCACCCCCATTGCACCGTCTAAGGACCACCCTAATTTTGAGGCCATCCTCATCGCCGGTGTACTCCCTCCATCACATTGATATCCCTCAGCATTGCAAGTCCATGCTATTCCCCCTGGTTTTGGGGTGGATGGTGATTTGGATGATTCTCGGCTGCTCCTTTTCTCTCTCTGCGCAACAGGGCATAGAAGGCGGTCGCGCTGCCTACTTGGAGCAATGGAAAGACGAGGCCGTCTACCAAATGGCCCTTCATGG
>JAPKAW010000182.1 GCA_028825055.1 Flavobacteriales bacterium
CTTTGATTACCAATGACGCGGTTGTTCTGGGTCTGCTCCTGGCCACTTTGGCCCTGATTTTTCACTTCAGCTCGCTCCCGAAATTTGCTGGATTTTTTAAAATTATCCCGTCGTTGCTGCTGTGCTATTTCCTTCCGGCCGCCTACAATTCATTGGGATTGATCGATGGGGAATCCTCCAACCTGTACTTCGTGGCTTCGCGTTATTTGTTGCCGGCGAGCCTGGTCCTGCTCTGCTTGAGCATCGACTTGAAAGGGATTTGGAACCTGGGACCGAAAGCATTGATTATGTTTTTTACGGCCACATTCGGCATCGTAATCGGCGGACCGTTGGCGCTATGGGCGGTCAGCTTCATCGAACCTTCGGTGCTCGGCGGTGATTCGCCTGAAGCATTTTGGCGCGGACTCTCGACGGTAGCGGGAAGCTGGATCGGCGGCGGGGCCAACCAAGCGGCACTCAAAGAGATTTCAGGCACCTTGGATAGCCAGTTCAGCGCCATGTTGATCGTGGATGTGTTTGTCGCCAATTTGTGGATGCCCTTCTTGCTCGTTGGCGCCGGTATGAGCGCCATTTTAGACCGCAAGCTCAAGGCAGACTCCTCTGCCGTAGATGAACTCAAAGAGAAGGTGGAAGCCTTCCAATTGGGCATCGCACGGGTGCCTTCTTTTCAGGACCTCATGGTCATTGCCGGTATTGCATTCGGAGCGGTTGCCGTTTCGCATGCGTTGGCGGATGGTTTAGCTCCTGGTTTCAGTGCGTGGTTTACCCGTATCAAAACGGCCAACCCCGATAGCTTCGTCCAATACCTCAGCAGCTTGGAAGGCGGGTTCTTCTGGCTCGTGGTGGCCGCAACAGCCATTGGCATTGGATTGAGCTTTACAAAGTTGAGGAATTACGAGGGCGCTGGCGCGAGCAAGACAGGAAGTGTCTTTCTCTATGTGCTCGTCGCGACCATCGGCATGAAAATGGATGTAGTCGAGCTCTACCACAATTGGGACGTCTATTGGTCCGTCATCCTCATCGGATTGCTCTGGATGCTCACGCACATCATCACATTGTTGACCGTAGCCAAGATCATTAAAGCGCCATTTTTCTATGTAGCCGTCGGGTCGCAAGCCAATATCGGCGGAGCGGCCTCTGCTCCCATCGTAGCAGCAGCATTCAGTCCAGCTCTAGCACCTGTTGGCGTCTTACTAGCGGTATTGGGTTATGCAGTGGGGACCGTAGGAGCTATTGTATGCATGGAACTCATGCACGCCATCTCCATGTAAAGCGGGTGTTTAGCCCAACAAATGGCCCATCAACGATTGCTTGACTTGCAAGTAGTCGGCATTCTCTTTGCCTGCCGGGATAATTACCGGTAGCCGTTTAACAACCTGAATGCCACCGGCATTCAGCGCTTCCATCTTCAACGGGTTGTTGGTCATCAATTGGACAGTGTCCCAACCCAAGTCTTTCAAGATGGCTACGGCATCATCATAGCCCCTGGCGTCCGCAGGATGACCCAGTTCCTCATTGGACTGGATGGTGTCCCGTCCCTTGTCCTGCAAGTTGTAGGCCTTTAGTTTTTCCACCAAACCGATGCCTCGGCCTTCTTGACGGAGGTACAACAAGGCGCCGCCTTCTTTGGCGATGGAGTCCAGTGCGCGATTCAATTGTTGACCGCAATCGCAGCGCACGCTGCCAAACAAATCGCCGGTCATGCACTCACTGTGGATCCGCACAACGGGCACAGCATCGGACTCGAGAGTCGACATCAAGACGACATGGGGAAACAAATCCCCTTCTTCTCCGAAGGCCAAAATGGTAAAGGAACCCACGGGAGTGGGCAAGCGAGATTCAACCAGTCGTTTCACGATGCAAAGTTACGATGTTCAAAGGGAGCTTGACGCTCCTTGTGGCAAACCCTTGAAATAAAAAAGGCCGACTCCATGCGGAGTCGGCCTTTCCTATTCTAATCAATTCAATCAATTTATTCACACTGCGTTCCGAATACGGACAAGAAGGAAAGCAAGTCAGGTGTTGCCACCAAACCGTCACCATCCAAATCACCAGGACACGCATTGTCCACAAATTCACAACTTCCATCGTCTATGTTCGCTGCAGCATCATAGTTCTCAGCTGAATCATACATGCAACCGAATACCACTGATGTCATACAAGACCCATCATCTTCCGTAGCGAACAAGTCAAACTCAGCAAAGAATGGATCCGTACAACCCAAGATTGGGCATGTCGCAGCGCAACTTCCTGCGCAGTAAGCAGCAACCAAACCTTCAGCCGCAGTAGCGCCGTAGTTTCCACCACCCTCTCCGATTGGAGCATCTGGGTTGGTAGAACATTCAGTAGGTGCATTGAATACAGAGCCCCAACCAGAATATCCATCTAGAGGACCCGTTACAGCAATGACAAATTCAAATTCAGCGCCTTCGTCAAGTGCCAATGTTCCAGACCATACGCCGTCTCCGTCAGCATCAGCGAGGGTCACACCCCAGCCGCCCCAGCCGTTCCAAGAGCCGTTGACTACAACGTTGTTGTAGTCTGCGTTAGGATAGCCTGTTCCGTTCATATCGATGTCAAACATGACATCAACAATCACCGGAGGATTCACTTCATCACACGTCAAACACGTGCCGTAAGTATCATTGTTCGCTGATCCTGCGTCCGTCAATCGATTGGCATAACCAGCGTAATCAGTCACTGGAGCACACTCGCCGCCGTTTTGCATGTCGTCCACCAAATCCTCTTGATGAGCCCATCCATCAACCATGTACTTGTATTCAACCGATCCAGCCAAGTCAATGGTCAACGAGTGGATGCCATCTCCATCGTCATCAGACAAAAAGTTGTAATCTTCGGCAGCACACCAGTTACACCAAGGTCCCGTCACATAAACAGTCGTAAACTCAATTCCTGAGCAAGACATGTCCACATTGAACGTTGTTGCATACAAGCAAGAACCATCGTCAATGTTCGCTGCTTCATTGTAGTTACTCGCTGTTGCGTCCATGCAACCGTAAACGTCCCCATCATTGGTGTCGCATGCGCTACAAGACTCGAAACAAACCACATCCAATACCATATCAACGCCACCTTCAACAGTGATGTAACGGTTGGTGTAAGGACCTGTTGTCAACGTGCATTCTGCTGTGAGCTCAGGGTCTAATGATTCCTCAGTACCCGAGTTAACATATTTGAATTCGTGACCACCTGAAGCCAGAACAGCCGTAAAGTCATAAATACCGTCTCCGTCTTCGTCGGTCATTGGGGTCGCTCCTGCATTCCAGCCGTTCAATGAAGCGCCGAATATCGTCACTGCACCTGTTACACCACTTGTGGACATGTCCACTTGGAATGTAACAGAAGCTTCAGAAACAGAACTACAAGATCCGTCTGTTGAGCACTGTGCAAAGCACGTGTTGATCGTCGTAGGGCCTTCGATAGCAGGTAAGAAACGGTCATTGTAGTTCGCTTCATCACCGCACTCCTGGCCAGCCAAGTTCTCTTTACAAGACCAATCTCCACATGCACCGTTGGTGAATGTGTAGTGACTTGTGAACCCTTCGTCCAACATCATGCTAAACGTATATACGCCATCACCATCGTCGTCCATCATTTGGTTGTCTCCAGGAGAACCAAAGAACCCACCTCCTGCGAGGTAAACTCCAGTTTCTGCGACTTCCTCATTGGACATGTTCACCATGAATGTGACTTCGTGTTGAACAACTTCCGTGTCGCATCCAACACAAGCAGCGTAACAAACAGCGTCCACAGCAACGTCATCCACACCCACTTCAACTGATCGATTGAAGAATTCAGCCGTGCCACAAGCGGCAGGTACATTCTCAATAAAATCCCACCCTGGACCGTTCATGTATTTAAACTGTACTGTGCTGTTCGCAGCTACTAAATGCGTGTAAGAGAACACACCGTCTCCGTCTTCGTCCGCCATTTGAGTAAAGTCCCAAGCGATGAAATCACCAGCAACGAAAATCCCAGCTGGGTTTGCGCCCGCCACGTTCATGTCAACATTGAACGTCAAGTTCACGGGATCGTTCGTTACAGGAGAGCACGTCTCGCTACAACCGGAAGGACACAAGTTGATCACTGTGCCTTCAGCACTTGAAGTAAAGAAAAAGTTAGCAGTTCCAGCTAAAGCGCATTCTAAACCAGCATTGTATGTATTGCCCCAACCAGAATAACCATCTGCCTCTCCAGTTGTAGAAACAACATATTCATATGTCACGCCAATTTCGAGAGCGATTGTGCCTGTCCAAATGCCATCGGCATCATCGTCAGCCAACGCAACACCCCAACCTTGCCATCCATTCCAGTTACCATTGACCGCTACAGCGTCATAATCCGCTGTTGGAAAGTCCTGGTAGTTCATGTCAATATTGAACGTCACATCCGCCGT
>JAPKAW010000183.1 GCA_028825055.1 Flavobacteriales bacterium
ATCCAATCAATGCCGATGACCCATCCATTGAAACGCTCTACGTCCGTGGTGTCCGAAGGATTAAACTCCCAATTGGGGTATGTGAAATCAGACGTTTTAAGATGCGCTTGATGCAATTCTAATACACTCCGATTGCCCGTTGGGATTAAGAATCGCAAGCCAAATTCCATTTCATTAGCGAGTAAAAAACTCGGTCGTACGTCTTGAAAGAAAGTAGAAAAACTTCGAACATAATTCCAGCGATGGAGCAGGTAGTAGGGTTGAACAGCCCATGGAACAGCACCATGAAAATCAAATCGACCGGCCAATAATACCGAGCTGTATAAGGAACCAAATGAGGTTGAAAATTTAAACGACATCGGAACACGTCCAAATCGACTGTAACGGGCAGAAGCGAATCCAAAACTCACAGGAAGAGACGAGATGTTACCGCCTGCTTCTAACCCCAAATCTCGCTCTTCCTTCACATCAACTTCGATATCAAAAAATCCCGTTGCCACATTGTAACGTGCTTCAGGGCGTAAGTCACCGATGTGCTCGTCGGATTCCAATAAAAACAAGTTTCGCTTCACCGAACGGGTTCTCTCCGAAGCGACACGCCCAAGGACCAATGACTCTACGTATTTCTGTTGATTGGGCTTCAGCCCCTTCAGCACCACTGAGTCAATTCGAAAAGCCGGTAAGTTCTCCTTGTATGCCAAACGACGCCTCTCCTGCACCAGTCCCATTGAATCCGGTTCCCATCCCATTGCAGCCAGCTGGGACAGTATCTCAGGAATCATGGCTTGGGTGGCCTCAAAGCCAGCCATCACGGCATCATTCGAACGCTCAAAATCAAAGGTTCCTATCTCCAAGTCAGGTTGGACAACTGCAATGTGATCGTTGGTCTCATAGGGCTTGATGGGACGGGAGATCATCGCCTCTAACTGAACCGCTAAATCATCTGATTCCATGGCAATGATTTCGTCCGCGACGGAACAACCAATCATGAAGTCGGGTTGAAATTCACGTTCCAGCACATCGATGGGGAAGTTGTTATATAAACCTCCATCATAATGAGGCTTACCGTCTAGCCAAATGGGTTTTAAATAAAAAGGAAAAGCCACAGAGGCACGCACAGCCGTGGCCAAGTTTCCGCTCGAAAAAACGGTATCCCGCTTCATCACGACATCGCTAGCAACACAGCGAAACGGAATGAACAGCTGATCAAATTGACTTTTTGCAGCCGCTTCAGCCGGGCCTAACTCTTCCATCAAAGCCCAGTCAATTGGCAATCCTGAAATCAAATTGCCCTTCACAAGACCTCCTCCACTGGCCAATTTTAATTGAATAAAACTTGGGTTCGCAGACCATTCTTTAAAACCAAATTCCCAAGGAGCCTGTCCAGCCAGTCGCATTTTGAATGCTTCCGAAGAAAGCAACACGTTCATTTCTGAAGGACTCCAACCGGCGGCATAATAACTTCCTACCAAAGCGCCGACGCTCGAACCAACGATGCAGTCTGGAACAATTCCCGCGTCTTCCAATGCTTTCAAAAAACCAACATGCGCAGCGCCTTTGGCACCTCCTCCACTCAGGACAATCCCAATGCGAAAAGGAATTGGTTCCGACTGGCTGAATCCAATTTTGGAAGACATCAAAAAGATGGCCAACCAGCACACCATGTACCGAATCCAATTCTCCCACATGACGCGAAGGTAGGACGTGACCTCATCATCTGCATACCTTTGCCTTATGCGCATCGTCAGCCTTGTACCGAGTTGGACGGAATACCTTTTGGAACTAGGGGTTCACGTCGTGGGAAGAACAAAATTCTGTGTTCGACCAGATGATACCGTCAAGCACATTGAACACATCGGAGGCACTAAAAGCGTCAACCCTTCTAAAGTCGCCGCCCTCAAACCAGACCTCATCATTGCCAATCTGGAGGAAAACGACCGGGAACAGGTTGAAGCATGCCAAACGTTTTGCAAGGTACTCCTGACCGATGTACGCAGTGTAGAAAGTGCCTGGGATGAATCCAAACGCATCGCTGTGGCCGTTGGAAAACGCGAAATGGGCGAGCTCTGGGTGCGTCGAATTCAAGAAGCATGGGGAAGTGCTCGACCGCTTCATTCTCAAGCAACTTATGTTGTGTGGAAAGACCCTTTGATGCTAGCAGGCAGCGACACGTACATCAGCGATGTCATGCGATGGTGGGGAATTGAGAATATCGGCGGGCAATGGACTAGCGGACGCTACCCTCAACCTCCCACTCAGGAGTGGATGGAAGCGAAAGCGGATTGGATCTTACTGCCATCTGAGCCATTTCCATTCAGCGAAAAGCACTTATCGGAATTTAGCGCCAACGTCGCAACTCCGTTCTTAGTGGATGGCGAGGCTTTTAGTTGGTATGGTAGTCGGATGTTGCATGCAACAGAATATTTCAATTCACTGATCCACACCTTGCAACAAACACACTTGGAAAACTGACACGATGGCGGTCAAAACTGGATGATTCTAGGTCTGTTAAGGCCTTTTTGTCAGTTCATGGGAGAGGCTTCTGCCACACTTGACAGCCATCAAACACATTTCGAATTGCGGCACACTCCTTGACAAAGGAAGGTCAAATCATTGCAAACGGAATCTGAACACTATGAGCAAAATCATTGGAATTGACTTGGGGACCACGAACAGCTGCGTGGCTGTTATGGAAGGCAACGAACCTGTTGTCATCACCAACTCAGAAGGAAAGCGGACCACACCTTCAATCATTGCCTTCATCGAAGGCGGTGAGCGTAAAGTAGGAGAACCTGCTAAACGACAAGCCATCACCAATCCGACCAAAACCATATTCAGCATCAAGCGGTTCATGGGCAACTCGTTCGATGAAGTGAAGCAGGAGCGTTCTCGCGTCCCTTACGAAGTCGTGAAAGGAGAGAACAATACTCCACGTGTTAAAATCGATGACCGATTCTACACGCCGCAAGAAATTAGCGCGATGACGCTGCAGAAAATGAAAAAAACTGCAGAGGATTACCTGGGAACTGAAGTGACGGGAGCGGTGATCACCGTCCCTGCCTACTTCAACGACGCACAGCGTCAAGCCACCAAAGAGGCTGGAGAAATTGCTGGACTTGAAGTGAAGCGAATTATCAACGAGCCAACAGCAGCTGCGCTCGCTTATGGCATGGATAAAAAGTCCATCGATCAGAAAATCGTTGTGTTTGATTTGGGTGGAGGAACACATGATGTTTCCATCTTAGAACTTGGAGACGGAGTATTCGAAGTGCTTTCAACAGATGGCGATACCCACCTTGGTGGTGATGACTTCGACCAAGTCATCATCGATTGGTTGGTGAGCGAATTCAAAGATGAAAATGGCGGTATCGATCTTACGAAAGACCCGATGTCATTGCAACGTTTGAAGGATGCTGCAGAAAAAGCGAAGATTGAATTGTCAAGTACGGCTTCATCTGAAATCAACCTTCCGTACATCATGCCTGTCGATGGTGTTCCAAAGCACTTGGTTCGTTCATTGTCTCGCTCCAAGTTTGAGCAGCTCGCAGATAGCCTTGTAAAACGCACCATTGAACCCTGCGCTTCAGCACTGAAAGCTGCTGGTTTAGAGAAATCTGACATCGATGAGGTCATCTTAGTTGGCGGGTCTACCCGTATGCCAGCCGTACAAGATGCCGTAAAAGCTTATTTCGGAAAAGAGCCTTCAAAAGGCGTCAATCCCGATGAGGTTGTTGCCATTGGAGCGGCGATTCAAGGCGGCGTACTTTCTGGAGATGTGAAGGATGTCCTTTTGTTGGATGTTACCCCTCTTTCTTTGGGCATTGAGACCATGGGAGGTGTCCTGACAAAATTGATTGAGGCCAACACAACGATCCCAACCAAGAAGTCTGAAACCTTCAGTACCGCGTCTGACAATCAACCGAGCGTCGAGATTCATGTATTGCAAGGAGAACGAGCCATGGCCAATGACAATCGAACGATCGGTCGATTCCAGCTCAGCGACATTCCACCAGCACAGCGAGGTGTACCTCAAATCGAAGTCACTTTTGACATTGATGCAAACGGTATCATCCAGGTGAGCGCGAAAGACAAGGCGACTGGAAAAGAACAAAACATTCGCATCGAAGCTTCTAGCGGATTATCTGAAGAAGATGTGACCCGCATGAAGCAGGAAGCTGAAGCAAATGCCGAGGCAGATCAAGCTGCGAAAGAACGGATTGAAACGTTCAACCAGGCAGATTCCCTTGTGTTCCAGACAGAGAAGCAACTCACGGAATTCGGCGAGAAAATCACCGAAGGAAAGCGAGCACCGATTGATGCGGCACTTGAATCGTTGAAAGCTGCGCATACAGCCCAAGACGTGGACGGATGCAAAGCTGGAATCGAACAACTCAACGCGGCATTCCAAGATGCGA
>JAPKAW010000010.1 GCA_028825055.1 Flavobacteriales bacterium
TCAATGTTTCGAGCTGGACAGAAGGATGGTATCAAATCCAGTTGTTGGATGGTGATCGTTCGTTGGTGCGCCCGTTGATGGTGCGGCATTGATTTCTCTTGGATCGTAAGATCGGCGCATGAGACGTTTCTTTTGCGGTGTTCTTGCTCTTCTTCTTGCGCAGATAAGTGCCGTTTGGGACTGTGGAACATCTAGTCTCGAAGGCCCTCTCGAGGGGTCTGAAGCGGATCCCCAAGCATGCGATGGCATGGCATTGGCGGAGCCTATAAGTATCACGGAGCAAATTGAACGTGCGGACATCGCTGGAGCATCTGACCTGCCGCTCTTTCCACCTATTTTGGAGGTGAATAGCCACTGATTTCCCGAGATCCAGAACGACTTGAGCGGTCGATCACTTGAGCGCGGCAAGACGACTGCAAGCCTCTTCGATGGCGCTAGGGGTCAAGTCGCGGTGAGTGACAAAACGCACTTGTTTGGGGCCAAAGACAAAGCAGGCGATACCTTCTTGTGCCGCTTTTGCCACGAATGAATCGGCGCTCACTCCGCCAGCGACTTCAAGGAGGACAATGTTGGTCTGCACCGTTTCTACCGAGGCTACAGCATCTGAATTGTTCAGTGCTTCAGCCAACAACTGAGCATGCAGGTGGTCTTCAGATAGGCGGGGCAACTCATAATCGAGCGCATGCATGCATGCAGCGGTCAATCCTCCAATTTGACGCATGCCACCCCCTAAGACTTTGCGAGTGCGATGGGCTTCTTCGATGAAAGACTTGGAGCCCAATACCACCGATCCCACGGGTGCGCCCAATCCCTTGGAAAAGCAGATGGAGATGGAATCGAAAAGCTGTCCATAGGCTTTCCATGCCGTCGCATCGGGCACGTTGTTTCCGTGACGCTGGACCATGGCGTTCCAGCAACGGGCCCCATCAAGATGCAATGGCAATTGATGGGCTTTGCAGGCTTGCGAGAGTTCGCTGAGTTGCGACAAGTCCCACACAGAACCGGCCCCTTTATTGACAGTATCTTCCACGCATACCAGAGAGGTGCGTGAATAATGGCTGTCAGTAGGGTTGATTTCGGCCATGGCTTCTGCGGCCGTGAACCGTCCCCGGTCGCCGTGTAGCAAGCGCATCGAAGCACCGGAGTTGCGGGCGATTCCGCCGCCTTCATAGTTGTAGATGTGGGACAAACGATCGCAAATAACTTCGTCGCCCGGCCGCACGTGGACATTGATGGCAATTTGATTGGTCATCGTGCCCGAAGGGCAAAACAAAGCGGCTTCGTGACCGAAAAGATCAGCGCAGCGTTCTTGCAGCGCAACCGCGCTGGGGTCTTCAGCAAACACATCGTCACCGGTCGGTGCATTGTGCATGGCCTGGAGCATGGCTGAAGTGGGTCGGGTCAGGGTGTCGGAGCGGAAGTCAATCATGGTGGTCGGGTCAAAACGAAAATCAGTCTACGTTTGCCAAAGCTAAGTTCCGCAGATGCCGGTTGCAACGCTCTGTCGTTATCTTGCTTCATCAAACGATAAAAATCGCCCCATGACCTTGAATTCATCGAACGCACTTGTTTTTCGTTTCGCGCTGTGCGCATTGATTTGCGCCACCGCGTTGCAGTCCCACGCCAAAGAAGGCATGTGGATTCCCACGTTATTGCAGGCGGTAGAAGGCGATATGCAGTCCATGGGCATGCACCTTTCAGCGGAAGACATTTACAGTATCAACACGGGTAGTCTGAAGGATGCGGTGGTCCATTTCAATGGCGGCTGCACCGCAGAAATGATCAGTTCTCAAGGGTTATTGTTGACCAATCACCACTGTGGTTTTGGTCAAATTGCATTCCACAGCACGGTCGAGAATGATTACCTCACCGATGGGTTTTGGGCCATGAGCCGTGAGGAAGAACTTGTCAATCCAAATCTGGTGGCCACCTTCATTGACCGAATCGTCGACGTGACGTCCGAGCTGTTGGGAGCTGAAGACCTCGAAACGGCCAAGCAACAATTGATCGACGCGGCCATTGCAGGAACCGATTTGGAGGGCAGCGTAGTCGCCTTTGATTTTGGCAACAGCCACTATCTAATCACCACCCGAACCTATCGGGATGTGAGGCTTGTCGGAGCGCCGCCTTCAGCGGTGGGTAAATTTGGTGGCGACACAGACAATTGGGTGTGGCCACGTCACACGGGGGATTTTAGCATGTTCCGCATCTATGCCAACGCCGATAACGATCCAGCGGATTACGATGAGAGCAACGTCCCGTACCAACCGGCGCATCATTTTCCGGTGAACATTGGTGGGGTGGAAGATGGGGATTTCATGATGGTTTTCGGGTTTCCGGGGACAACAGAACAGTACCTGACACGCGATGCCGTTGACCACGTGGTGAGTCGACTCAACCCCATGCGCATTGCCATGCGAGACGCCTCACTGAAGGTCATCAACGCGGCACGATCGGAGTCGCCTGCCATGAAGATTGCCTATGCGGATAAGCAAAGTTCGGTAGCCAATGCCTGGAAAAAATGGATCGGCCAAAACAAAGGGTTGTTGGAGTTGGATGCCTTGGGCAAAAAAGCGGAACTGGAAGCGGAATTCAATCGGCGATCGCTCGAGTCGGGCCACACCGAATGGGCCAACTTGTTCGCGGACATCGCCGCGCAAAACGAAGTCCATTTCCCGCTGAAAGAAGCCCGAAGTCTGTTCATCGAATTGGTTTATTACGGTCCAGATGCGCTGAATTTTGCGCTTGGTTTCAAACCGCTCATTGAAGGGTGGGAGTCGCTCAAAGAAGCCGGAAAATTGGAGGGTCAGTTGTCCCAAAGTCGGGAGCTCATCGCGGGTCATTTCCGGCACTACGACGCGCAGGTGGATGAGGCCATTTTGGCGGCGCTGTTGTCGCCCTATGTCGATGCCATTCATCCCGATTTGTGTCCGGAAGTCTTGAAGGATTTTGATGGAAATGGCACCGAGTTTGCTCGGTCGCTTTATGCCAAGTCGGTCTTTGCCGATCGCGAAACGTTGGAAGCGTTGTTGGACAAGGGGCAAGCCAAGGGCTTTTCAAAACTTCAAAAAGATCCCCTGTACATCCTGATCAACGCCTTGCGATCCGCTTATTTTGAGCAGGTCGCTACGGAATACGGTGCCACCAAGATGCAGTTGGATTCGCTCACCGGGCAATACACATTCGGGTTGCGTACGCTCTTCCCTGAGCGTGCGTTTTTCCCGGATGCCAACAGCACCATGCGATTGACGTATGGAAAAGTAGAAGGCTCTTCACCGTATGACGGCATGGAGTACAAGCCCTTCAGTACGGCCAAAGGAATTCTTCAGAAGTACGTTCCAGGAGACCCGGATTTCGATTTGCCAGAAAACCTTGTCGACGCTTTGCGCGACGGGAATTGGGGCGATTATGCCGATGCGCAGGGCGAGCTTCCCGTTTGCTTCACCGGATCAAACCATACGACAGGAGGCAATTCAGGATCTCCCGCGATCGATGGCGATGGCTACTTGGTGGGCATCAACTTCGACCGTTCATGGGAGTCGACCATGAGTGACATCTTGTTCGATGAGAACCGATGCCGCAACATCATGGTGGACATCCGCTATGTGTTGTGGATTACAGACGTCTACGCAGGAGCGCACCATCTCATTGATGAGATGGACTTGGTACGCTGATCGCTGGGTGTTTTCGCAGGCCTGATTCAGGCCAAGAACGAAATCACGGTGATCACGAGACCAAAGAGAAGGAGAGCAAAGACAACAGGGCCGCCGATCTCATTTTGTTGGGGTTCGGCATCGTGGCCGTGTGAATGTTCATTTGACATGCCGCAAAAATAGGCTGATTCCATGCCTCGCGCAAGGACTTTTATTAGTTTAAATGAGGCTATGCAACCCTATTGTGCGGGCACGAGTTACCACTGCAGCAGGTTGTTGTATCTTGCCCACACCTGTTTTTTTTATGCAAATTGAAGCCATTATGCCAAGTCGTCGCTTTTCTTTTCTCGCCCTTACTTTTATCGTGGGCGTGCTTTCTTTGAGTGTTTCGAATCTCTCTGCGCAATGTGCCGAAGGTGAGACATCGATTGAAGTCTTGATTGTAGCCGATGGCTACCCCAATGAGATTTCCTGGACCTTGGAATACGAGGGCAACCTCCTCGCAGAAGGAGATTCTTTAGGAGATGTCATTTGTTTTGACGCGTCCATTGAAGACCCCTGTTTTGTCTTCAATGCATACGATTCCTACGGAGATGGAATTTTTGATCCAGGAGGCTACTGGATTTATGAGAATGGCGTAGAGATTGCCTCAGGTGGGAGTTACGGATACGGTGAGTCCATCAGCTTCAACTGTTCACCGGGAGCTACATGCAATGATGCATTGGATTTGTCCGATGAAGATTACGGTACGATTGCTCAAGACGCGAGCAACGCCTGGTACCTTTTTACGCCTCCAGCTAACGGCATGTATCTGATGTCCACTTGCGATGTCGAATGCGATACGCGTTTATGGGTCTATGATTACTGCAACATGGGCAACTTTGACAATACAAACGAAGGGTCCATTTATTATGATGATGAAGAGGGCGGATGTGGTGAGCAGGCCAATTTGACGGTGCTGCTGGAAGGCGGGGTTTCGTACTGGATTCGAATGGGATTGGGCGACGCTGAATACGCCGGACTCGTGGGGCTGGAATCCAATTGGAAGTATTTGGACTCCGGAGAAGATTTAGGCACCAGCTGGTTGGCGAGTGATTTCGATGACGTGAGCTGGGCTTCAGGCAATGCTGAATTGGGTTACGGAGATGGAGATGAGTCCACGGTCGTTAGCTACGGCGATGATGCCGCCAACAAGCACACCACAACCTATTTCCGTCACGCGTTTGAATACGATGGCGAGTCGGACAGTAACGTGAACGGCTTGTTACGCTTACGTCGCGACGATGGTGCGGTGGTGTATTTAAATGGGCAAGAGATCCAACGAAGCAATATGCCAGAAGGTCCGATCGCTGCAAATACGCTCGCCTCTGCGGAAATGCTGGGCAACAACGAAACGCTCCTCAATGAGTATCCTGTTGCATTGAATTTGCTCAATGGAACCAACGTGGTGGCGGTGGAAATCCATCAAATCAATACGACCAGTTCGGACATTAGTTTTGATTTGGAATTGCAGGTAGAAACCTTGACCGGTCCGTGTTCAACGGGCTTCGATTGGGAGTTTGACTTTCTCGGCCCTCCCACGGGATGCATGGATGAGACTGCTTGCAACTTCAGTCCGTTTGCAGAAGTGGACAGCGGAGATTGCCTGTACCCGGGTGATCCTTTGTGCACGGGGCCGGATTTGATGGTCTTGGAATCGGCAATCACCAGCAGTCTGTATGCGTCCACAATGGAAGTTGCTGAGTCGGATTGTTACATCGTCGAAGGCTGCCTCAACGGGTATGGTACGCGTGAATTGATCCGTTTCACCACCCACATCAAAAACATTGGTGACATCGACTATTACATTGGTCAAACGTCCAACAATTCAGGCACCCAACAATTTGAGTGGGGCGATTGCCACAACCACTGGCATTATGACGGCTATGCAGAATACACGATGTTCACCATGGATGGTGAGTCGTTGCCCATTGGCTTTAAAAACGGATTCTGTGTGATGGACTTGGAGTGCAGCGATGGAGGAACGGCCCAATACGGATGCTCTACCATGGGGATCTCAGCGCATTGCGGTGACATTTACGGTTCTGGTTTGTCTTGCCAATGGGTTGATGTAACCGGTATTCCGGATGGTCAATACCAATTGGTCGTGCGGGTTAATTGGGACGGCGCTCCCGATGCCTTGGGACATTACGAAACAGATTACGACAACAACTGGGCGGTGGTTTGCATCGGCTTGGACCGCAGCAGCGGCGAGTTGTTGCTAGAGCAGTATGAAGACTGTCAAGAATATGTAGACTGCACAGGAGAGATGTTTGGACTGGCAACCATGGATTGCAACGGCGATTGCAACGGTTCGGCGCTAATGGGCGACTTGGATGCCAATGGCGCTCAAGAGTATACTGATGCGGTTAGCTACGTCGAGCACATTTTGGGTGATGACATCGAACCATTGCCTTGCACGGACGTGGATCAGGACGGTGACATCACGGTAGCTGACGCTGCGTATTTGGCCCAATGTCAATACTTCAACACGGCGCACCAGCATCCCGATAGTTCCGGATTTCACGACAAGTGCAACTTCCCGGTCAACCACATTGTCAACCCATTTGACACGGTGCACTTCACCATCGGTGCGGTGAATTGGACAGAGCAATACCTGGACATCCACGTATTGAACCCCAACAACCGCATTGTGGGTTACCAGCTCTCAATGAGCGGTATGGGCATCGCTTCGGCGTATAGCATTGCAGATCCCATCGATTTCCCGATTACTCCAGAATTCATGCCTGGAGGCGTGGAGGTCATCGGATTGTCTTACAACAACATGAGCTTTCCAAAGCACTATGACTACGTGCCGTTTTTGCGCTTGTATTGGACTTCAATTGAAGACGAGGTGTGCATCGACTTGATCACGGATGTGGTCAACCCAGAATACCACAACACATTGCACGTGATTGAAAATGGGTGCGTGGTATCCAGTGGAGTCAGTCAGAACATGGAAGCTTCTGCGCCCATGTTGTATCCGAATCCATTGGTGGAATCGGCTACGCTTCGTTTCGACAACCCCACCAGACAAGATTTGGTGTTGCGGATTACGGATGCGTCAGGTCGTCTTATGCGGGAGGAGATTGCGACCGGCAATACCCACATCATAGTAAAAGGAGATTTGAAGTCGGGCTCTTATGTCTTTACGCTCTCAGGCGAGGACATTGTATCGTATTCAGGTCGCTTGAACATTCAATAAAAAGGTTTGTTGACTCAGCATAGCATGACAAGATTTTCATCATTTATCCCTGCACTTGTCTTCGGATTGCTTTGTTTCAAAGCCGATGCACAAGTAATCATCACAGAATTTTCCGCTTCCAACTACACGCTAGGCGTGGGGGGAGACAATGAGGATTTTGTGGAGTTTTATAACGAAGGAAATGTCGCAGCCGATATCAGCGGTTACTTCCTTTCTGACAACGTGGACAACGTCGACATGTTCGAATTGCCTGCGGGAACCACTGTTCCTGCGGGAGGCTACCTGCTGGTCATTTGTTCGGGTGAGGGAGAGATCCCTGGAAATTTGTACGTGGGAGGAAATTTGAATACAAATTTTAAGGTGACCCAAACAGCCGATGAATCTGTTGTGTTTTCGGATGAGAACGAAAACGTTTTGGAGTCCTACACGTTTGGAGTCGATTGGACGCCGACCTTGGCCGACCACAGCTGGTCACGTGATGCCAATGGAAGTGCTGGCGCTTGGAAGGTGTGCACAGACCCTACGCCTGGATTTGGAGTCGCTGGCTCGTTGTTTGGAGATTATGCTCCAACGCCCACATTCGAGGTGGACGCAGGGTTCTACGCCACCGGAACCAACGTGGCCATCTCAGCGCCAGGAGGGTATGAAATCCGTTACACGCTCAATGGCTACGAGCCCAATGCTGCTAGTGCATTGTACACTGGGCCAATTGCAGTGAACGTTACCACGGTGATCCGAGCGCGTTGTATCGATCCTTCAGGAGCTATGACGGACTCCCATGTATCGACCAATACCTACTTCACAGGAGGCGATAGCCACACCATGTTGGTGGTTTCGGTTTCTGGCAATGAACAAGAAGACGGCGTTTGGCCCGGCGGCACAGATGAGCCGGCACACATTGAATTTTTCAACGCGGATGGCACATTTTGGTGCGAAGGTGGAGGCGACTCCAACGAGCACGGTAACGATTCCAACGCTTACCCGCAAAAAGGCTTTGACTATGTGTCGCGAGACCAGATGGGTGAGAGTCATGCGATTGAAGCGGAGTTGTTTCACGTCAAATCCCGGGATGAATACCAGCGCCTCATTTTCAAGGCGGCGGCCAATGACAACTACCCGTTTTCAGGGGGTGGTCACATCCGTGATGCTTACGTCCAGACCCTGAGTCATTTGGCTGGTTTGAAGGTCGATGAGCGGACCAACGAAAATTGCATCGTCTACCTCAACGGAGAATACTGGGGTGTTTACGAGTACCGTGAAAAGGTGGATGACATTGATTTTACAGACGAGTATTACGACCAACCCCGACATTTTGTTGATTTTATCAAGACGTGGGGAGGGACATGGGTAGAGTACGGAAGTGATGCGGATTGGGGGCCTCTGGTGGGCTTTATCACAGGCCAAGACATGTCGGATGCGGCCAACTACGATTACGTTGAAAGTGTATTCAATACCATGAGCCTCATTGATTATGTGTTGCTGAATTCGTTTGTTGTTTGCGCAGATTGGCTCAATTGGAATACGGCTTGGTGGCGCGGGCGCCATCCCGATGGCGATGCGAAGCGCTGGCGGTATGCCCTCTGGGATATGGACAACACGTTCGGTCACGGAGCCAATTACACCGGCATTCCATCACAAGGCCCGGATGCGGATCCGTGCAATCCTGAGAGTTTAAACAACCCGGGTGGACAAGGGCACATTCCTATTTTCAATGCGCTTTTGGACAATGAAGATTTTTGGGCAACGTACATCAATCGTTGGGCAGACTTGAGCAATACGCACTTCAGTTGTGACAACATGCACGCTGTGCTCGATAGCATGATCACCGTCATCGATCCGGAAATGGACCGCCAATTCGATCGCTGGGGTGGGGACTATGATGAGTGGGTCGGCAACGTTCAGGAAATCCACGATTTTATTGATGAGCGCTGCGAGGCGACATTGATTGATGGCATCGAGGATTGCTATGATGTAGTAAGTGTTTCTTTGACCATCATGATCGAGGGGCAAGGAGAGATTCAAATCAATTCGATTGAAATCGGTCCAGAGGACTCTCCTTTGGAGGGGACTTATTTCTCTGGAGTTCCGATGGAGTTGCAGGCGCTTGAGTCGATGGGGGAATTGTTTTTGTTCTGGCAAGTGCTCGATGGAGACATTGTTCTGGCCAATTCGACCAACCCATCATTGAACTTTACCTTAACCGGTAATGCCACGCTCGTGGCGTATTTCGCCGCTTCGGCTGAACCTCAGCAGGTAGTCTTTGATGTGGACCCTCCGGGCGCTGGGAATATCTTGCTCGATGGCCTGTCTTTGGACACCTACCCAGCAACCGAGTTGGTTGACTTTGGCGGTCATTCGGTAGAAGCTGTGGGCATCGACGAATGGCATGTGTTTACCGGATGGACCACCACCGGTTCAGAAGTGAGTCCTTCCATGACATCTCCGACAGGAAACATCATTGTTACTGAGTCCAACACGATCGTTGCGCATTTCGATGCCATCGAGCACGTTGATTTGGTGGTGCGTGTTGAACCCGCCGGTTCAGGTTCAGTGAGTGTTGAAAACGGTCAGATTGTGACCCAAGGCTACTGGTCTGGAGGCATTGAGTCTAACGGTCCGATCGACGCCAAAGCAACACCCATTGAGTTTTGGGAGTTCGACCATTGGGACGGTTTGTTAACCGATCCCAATCCCGACGCGCAATCGTCAACAGTGACGTTCCCAATCGAAGCCTACGACGAGATCACAGCCTATTTCCGCCCGGTTGAATTCGCGATGTACGTTCCCAATGCATTTAGTCCGAACAATGACGGTTTAAACGATGCCTTCTTACCTGTTGGTGATGCGTTCATCGCCAGCTCGTATCATTTGGTGATTGCCAATCGCTGGGGAGAAAAGGTGTTTGAATCGACCAATTCGAACGAACCGTGGTTGGGCCAGCATCAAGGCGGCGATCACTTTGTTCGGGACGGTCAATACATGTATCAATTGTCGGTACAATCGGTGCATGCCTTGGCACCAGAGTTGTTTACAGGATCCATCTTAGTCGTCCGATAAACACCGCAGCCAAGTGATCATTTCGCTGTGGTCCGGTCCGCGCAATTGCAGTACAGCACTGATGTACAGCTTCGCGCAACGCCATGACATGAGTGTGATGGACGAGCCGTTGTTTGGTCATTTTTTGAAGCATACTGGTGTGGATCGACCTTCTCGCGAAGAAGTGTTGGCAACGATGCCCCTCGATCGACCTGCGATTTTAACCCAATTCGATCGCCCTCAAACGCCCCATTTGTTTTTGAAACATATGGCTAACCACACGGAAGGCTGGGATGAGGTAACGGATTTCACACAGCACAAGCAAGTGCTACTCACTCGCAATCCTGCTCGGGTTTTGGCCTCGTACCAACAGCACATCCAAAGCCCCACCCGATTGGATGTGTGCTACGACCACCAATGGCGCCTGCTAAACACCTTCAAAACACAAGGGATTCCCGTGCTTGTCGTGGATTCGGACGCCTTGGTCAAAGACCCCGAAAACCAACTCAAGAGGTTGTGCACGTTCTTGGACTTGCCATGGGACGCGAACATGTTGCATTGGGAACCAGGACCGCGACCGGAGGACGGTGTCTGGGCGCAATATTGGTACCAACGTGTGCATGCTTCAGCAGGATGGGAAGAGCCTACTATCGACCAGCCATTGCCAGAAACTTCGGATTGGAGTCAAGATCTTCAGCAACTTTTAGCGGAAGTCCAACCCATTTTTGAGAGATTGCAATCCCATTCCTACTGACCATGCCAAAATTCAATCAACCCGACCCGCGCAACGAAAATACCCAAGTGTGGGTGGATGGTTTGGTCCCTCGCGCAGACGCCAAGGTGAGTGTGTTGGATAGTGTTGTGCAGGGAGGAGATGGGGTGTGGGAAGGACTGCGTGTGCGAAACGGACGGGTTTTACAGCTCAAGGAGCACATCCGTCGCCTGCGCGATTCAGCCCACGCATTGGCTTTTGCTGATATTCCGGATGAGGATGAGGTAGTGGATGCTGTCTTGCGCACGTTTGAAGCCAACGGCATGTGCGATGGAGTGCACGCTAGAATGACGCTGTCGCGCGGACTCAAGAGCACCTCAGGAATGGATCCTCGACTTAACGTCCACGGATCGACCTTGATCATTTTGCCAGAATATAAAGGGATGGTCTACGGTGATGAGGGCACGCGGCTGGTCACAGCCTCCACGCGACGCAATTCACCTGCGACCTTGGACTCCAAGATCCACCACAACAACTTGCTCAACAACATCCTGGCCAAAATCGAAGCCAATGTGGCGGGCGTTGACGATGCCGTCATGTTGGACTTGAGAGGCTTCATTGCTGAGACCAATGCGACCAATATTTTTGTGGTCCGTTCGGGTGTGTTGATGACGCCATTTCCCGTGGCGTGCCTGCCCGGATTGACGCGGTCGATGGTGCTTGACGTTGCCGCACGAATCGGAATCCCTGCAGTCGAAGCTGACCTGTCCTTGGCAGATCTTTACACAGCCGACGAAGCCTTTACGACTGGGACAATGGGAGGGCTATCGCACATGCGCGAAGTGGATGGACGCCTCATTGGTCCTTCCGAAGCTATGGGACCGATCACCTTGAAATTGCAAGAAGCATACCAGCAGATGGTGTGGGACGAAGGGCATCCGTTGGAATATTGTAGTCTGTAATTTAAATCTACTCATTAACTTATTCAGTAGGATTCTACTTTGGGTGGTCGCATTTGTTGCAGCGACTTTGGTCGGTATGTTCAGCATAATGGGATTGCATCACCTCTCTGGCTTTGTGTTTCCCGAGGCGGCCATGAGCATGATTCCTAAAGACCCCATTGAATTGGAGTCATTCATGGCGGGATTGGTCTTGGCACCCAAGATCACGATGTTGCTATCGCATTGGGGCGGAACCATGTTGAGCGCACTGACTACGCAATTCATCGCCCCCATCAAGAAGGTTTGGCCAGGAACCATCATGGGAGCTTTCTTTCTCATCGAAGGCATTGCCAATGCGATGATGATTCTCATGCCCACTTAGATGGTCTTGACCGATGTGTTGGGCTATGTCCCGCCAGCCTGGTTGGCTTCACGGGCATTACAGCACCGTGTGAATCGCGCCTAACAGCTTATGACTCCAAAGCGCCTGTTTTCTTTGAACGGTGTCGCTTGTAAAGTGTGTTGGTGATCAATGAGGCGATGACCAAGATCATGCCTGCAAGGGCATAGGCATTGAGTCGTTCATCAAAGAGCAATAACCCAAATACAAAGGCGAGAATCGCTCCGAGGTATTTGAAAGGCATGACGACATTGGCTTCACCGCGATGCAAGGCATGCGTCATGGCGACTTGGGCGAGGATGCTCAATACCCCAACAGCGAGTGCCAACAACCATTCATGGCCCACAGGCGGCACCCAGGTAAACGCAGTCCACGTTCCGGTCACGGGAACAGCCACTAAATGAAACCAAATAACGACGCCCACCGGATGGTCGGTGTCACGGCATTTCATAGTGGCGAGGTAAGCGACAGCAGCACAAATGGCACTCGTGATGCCGAGGCCGAGATAGAGCCAGCTGATGCGCGGATCAAATCCTTTGACCATCAACACACCAAGAAAGGCCAATCCGAAGAAAATCCATTGCACGGGCCGCATGCCGCGTTGGCCATCAAACCGCGCCGCCAACAATACCGTGAAGATGGGACTCAGATACTGGATTACGGTTGCGCTCGCGAGCGGAATGAATCGGATGGTATGGAAGAATGTTGCCAACCCTATGGTGCCGAAAATGCCTCGAATGAGCAACCATTTCCGGTTCACGCCCAGCAAGGATTTACCTTTCCAAAGTAACCAGCTTCCGGCGAGGATTAACGAGGTCACGGAACGCAAGAACACCAATTCTTCCGTCGGTAAATGCGCCAAAGATTTCACGCACAAATTGGCAGCGGTGAACAACACCGCTGCGGAAATCATCCAAGCGATGCCTGCGGTCGCCTTGGTTTGCATCATTACATGTTGCGTCGATACGCGCCGCCCACTTCAAACAAAGCATCGGTCAATTGGCCCAACGAGCAGTGCTTGGTCGATTCCAACAAGGCCTCGAAGAGGTTTTCTCCCGCCACAGCCGTGCGCTTCAGCTCGACAATGGAGGCCGTTGATTTGCTTTCATAGCAAGCGTGCAGTGCTGAAACGTGATCGAGTTGCGCCTGTTTTTCTTCCACCTCAGCGCGAATTACTTCGCCCGGAGTCAGGGTGGGAGAGCCTGTTTTCGACAGGAATGTATTCACGCCGATGATGGGGAATTCACCGGTGTGTTTGAGCATTTCGTAGTGCAAGCTTTCCTCTTGGATGCGCGATCGCTGGTACATGGTTTCCATCGCACCCAAAACACCTCCGCGTTCTGTAATGCGATCAAATTCAAGCAGCACTGCCTCTTCCACCAAATCGGTCAACTCCTCAATGATGAATGAGCCCTGCAGCGGGTTTTCATTCTTGGTGAGCCCCAGTTCTTTGTTGATGATCAGTTGTATGGCCATCGCACGGCGGACACTGTGTTCTGTCGGTGTGGTGATCGCCTCATCGTAGGCGTTGGTGTGCAGCGAGTTGCAGTTGTCATAGATCGCATACAAGGCTTGCAATGTCGTTCGGATGTCATTGAAGTCAATCTCTTGTGCGTGCAGAGAACGTCCGGACGTTTGAATGTGGTACTTGAGCATCTGCGCTCGTGACGATGCCTTGTATTTCTCGCGCATGGCTTTCGCCCAAATGCGACGAGCCACCCGTCCAATGACAGCGTACTCCGGGTCGATGCCGTTGGAAAAGAAGAAGCTGAGGTTGGGACCAAAGGCATTCAAATCCATGCCCCGACTGAGGTAGTACTCCACATACGTGAATCCATTGGCCAACGTGAAGGCCAACTGGGTAATCGGATTTGCTCCTGCTTCAGCGATGTGGTAACCGCTGATAGAAACCGAATAGAAGTTCTTGACGCTGCGATCGATGAAGCTTTGCTGCACGTCGCCCATCAGACGCAAAGCAAATTCAGTGGAGAAAATGCACGTGTTTTGTGCCTGATCCTCCTTGAGAATGTCGGCTTGTACGGTTCCGCGCACTTGCGTGAGGGCTTCGTTGGTCAGCCGCTGATAAGTTTCTGCTGGAAGGATTTCATCTCCCGTGCATCCCAGCAGCAACAATCCCAAACCGTTGTGACCGTCGGGCAATACACCCTCGTATGTGGGCCGCTTCAATTTCTGGTCGTCCCACTTCTTTTTGAGGAGGGCTTCAACGTCTTGTTCACGTCCTTCCGCACGAATGAATTTTTCGCACGTTTGATCGATGGCAGCATTCAAGAAGAAGCCCAAGATCATCGGGGCCGGACCGTTGATGGTCATGGACACACTGGTCGCAGGGTCACACAGGTCAAACCCGCTGTACAATTTCTTGGCGTCATCGAGCGAACAAACGCTCACGCCACTATTGCCCACCTTGCCATAGATGTCCGGTCGAACATCGGGGTCACGCCCGTAAAGGGTGACGCTGTCAAATGCGGTTGAAAGGCGTTTGGCCGGCATCCCGACAGAGACATAATGGAATCGCTTGTTGGTGCGCTCAGGTCCGCCCTCACCGGCAAACATGCGGGCGGGATCTTCGCCTTGTCGTTTGAACGGATAGATGCCGGCAGTGTATGGAAATGAACCGGGTAAATTCTCCTGCAAAGCCCATCGAAGCAGATCCTTCCAGCCGCTGATGCGGGGTACACTCACCTTAGGAATGTCCAGTTGAGACAGGCTCTTGGAGGTGGTTTCGATGTTGATTTGCTTGCCGCGGACATCAAAACTGTAGACCGCATCGCGATACCGCGCGCGCAGCGCAGGCCATTGGTCGAGCCATGCCATCAACTTCGGGTCGAGCTCCATCTGCACTTCCTCGGCTTTTTGGATCAACGCCTGCTGATCAGCTGGGTCGAGCAGGAGGGTGGCTTCGCGCAAAGCTTGAAGGTTGCCTGCCACCTCCGCTTGCTCTTCACACCAGGTGTTGTACGCGCGGTTAGATTCGGCAATCTCACTCAAATAACGCACGCGCCCCGGAGGAATGACAAAGAGTTTTTCGCTTTCGTCTTGGCTCACGTCCCAAGTTGATTTCAAGTTGTTGCCGGTGCGCTTGGCCAAGTGATCCATTAAGAGCTTGTACAACCGATTGGTTCCGGGGTCATTGAATTGCGAGGCAATGGTGCCAATGACTGGCAAGTCTTCGTCGGTAGCTTCCCACAGGTCGTGGTTGCGCTTGAATTGCTTCCGCACATCGCGAATGGCATCCAAAGAGCCGCGTTTGTCAAATTTATTGATGGCAATGACATCGGCAAAATCCAACATGTCAATTTTTTCAAGCTGCGTCGCGGCTCCAAATTCAGGTGTCATGAGGTACAGGGCCACGTCGCTGTGGTCCATGATCTCGGTGTCGCTCTGGCCAATGCCGCTCGTCTCCAAAACGATGAGGTCGAACTGACTGGCCTTGAGTACTTCCACCGCTTCGGCCACGTGCTTGGACAGGGCCAAATTGGATTGTCGGGTCGCCAACGACCGCATATAAACGCGCTCGTTGTGGATGGCGTTCATGCGAATACGATCGCCCAACAAGGCACCACCGGTTTTGCGCTTGGACGGGTCCACACTGATCAAGCCAATTCGTTTGTCCGGAAAATCCATTAAAAAGCGGCGTACCAATTCGTCAACCATCGACGACTTGCCCGATCCGCCCGTTCCGGTAATGCCCAATACAGGCACGGTAGGCACATCGGATTGGCTGGCTTTGAACGCAACGGAAAATCCATCGGGGTCATTTTCAGCGGCGGTGATGCAACGCGCAATACCGCGATGCCCCTTGTGATTCAGTTGCTTCAATTCTTCGGCGACATCCGCAACGGAATGCACCGTTTCAAAGTCGGCTCGTTGAACCAGGTCGTTGATCATGCCCTGCAGTCCCATCGCACGGCCATCATCAGGATGGTAAATGCGTTCAATGCCGTAGGCATGCAATTCCGCAATCTCTTCGGGCAGAATGGTGCCACCCCCCCCGCCAAAAATGCGAATGTGGCCAGCGCCTTTTTCCTCCAACAAGTCCTTCATGTACTTGAAGTACTCCATGTGCCCTCCCTGGTAGGAGGTCATGGCAATGCCCTGGGCATCTTCTTGAACTGCACAGTTGACCACCTCATCGACACTGCGGTCATGACCCAAGTGAATGACTTCACAGCCTGACCGTTGCATGATGCGCCGCATGATGTTGATGGCGGCATCGTGCCCGTCAAAGAGGCTCGCTGCGGTGACGATTCGGACTTTGTTTTGGGGGTGATAAGGAGGGGCTTGTTCCATGGGAGATTGAACCATTGCATTGATGGTGAGCACGAGATTCGCGGTGAACCTGAATGCAAAGGTAGGAAGTCAAGGATGGATGCTTTGGCTGCATACCTTTGCGCTATGGAGGAATCTCAGCCAAGCGGCAAACGCATCAATAAGTACCTCAGTGAAATTGGTTATTGCTCGCGACGAGCAGCCGATAAGCTGATTGAATTGGGGCAAATAACGATTAACGGAAAAGTACCAGAAATGGGCACACGGCTCCAACCTGGCGATGTAGTCGCTGTGAAAGGCGAGGAGGTAGGAAAACTGGAAGGTGCGCCGCCGATTTACATCGCTTTGCACAAGCCGGTTGGAATCGTTTGTACAACAGATCAAGTCCGAGAAAAGGACAATATCATCGACTTCATCGATTACCCCACGCGGATTTTCCCCATCGGGCGATTGGATAAGATGAGCGAAGGCCTCATTTTCCTCACCAATGACGGCGACATCGTCAACAAGATTTTACGTGCCCGTCACCAGCACGAAAAGGAATACCATGTGATGGTAAACCGCGAATTTGACGATGCTTTTATCGAAAAAATGAGTGCAGGGGTTCAGATTCTAGACACCATCACGTTGCCGTGTGCTATTGAACGAACGAGCGCAACGACGTTTCGGATGATTTTGACTCAAGGTTTGAATCGCCAAATTCGCCGCATGTGTGAGGCCTTAGGACACCGTGTTATTCGCTTGCAGCGTTCCCGAATTATGAATGTTGATTTGGACATGCCGATGGGTGAATGGCGGCATTTGACGGAAGAGGAATTGACCGAGATTCATTTGCGAATTTCCAAAGTGGGTGAGGGTCAAGAGCCTGATTGGGTTGAATCCGAAGAACCAAATCTGGAAAACGAGTCGGACCAGCCGAGTTGATCGAGCGTCTGTTTCCAGTGTTCAGGCAATGGAGCTTGCACGGTTTTTTCCAACGCAGTTTGGGGGTGTTTCAGGGTCAACTCACCGGAATGAAGCAACAAATACGGCTGGTTTAAATGGTGCGCGAAATAGCGGTTATGGGGCTTGTCTCCATGTGCCGTATCCCCAATTATGGGGTGTTTGAGGTGCTTGAGGTGCAATCTAATTTGATGGAAGCGTCCCGTTTGAGGCGTGCATTCGACCAGGCTAAACCGACTTGTTTCATAGCGCGTGATGGCCAGCGGCAATTCAGCTCGACCCAAGGTTTTGTAAGTTGTAATGGCCTCTTTTGGGGTGTTGTTATGACTTGTAGGTAAAGGCTTTTCAATAACACCTTCATCCTCAGTCCAACCTCTGACAATGGCCAGATACGTTTTGGTAACGGTGTGTTTTGAGAACTGCTCAGAAACCTGTTTCAGCGCGTCGACGTCCCGCGCAACTAGCACCAGCCCGCTTGTGGGACGGTCTAGTCGATTGATCGGTTGTGCAAAGTGCCAGTCTGTTGTTTCTAAAATCCAGTCCTTCAGGTTGAGCAGATCATGCATGGCCATATCGGTTCGGTGGACCAAAAGATGGTTGGGTTTCCATACCCAAGCCAGGTAATCGTCGCTTTCGAGAATGCGGGGAATTTCGTTGGCGATAGGCAGCGCTTGAGCGGTTGTAACGATTTTCATGCAGGCATTGAATGGTGATTCCGAGGAATGAAGGTAGCTATATGGACGAAATCCGCTAATTTGCGCGCTCAACATATATCGATGCAACGTTTGCACTCGATATCTTGTTTTGTTTCTAAGCCATTGAATCCTTATTCATGAAAGCAATAGAGTCACGTCTCCCTGTATTTCGGATCTCGTCCGTTTTGTCGCATTTAACGACTGTTTGGGCCCCTGCCCTGTTGTTTTTAATGTTGTTTGCAGCTCAAACGAGCTCAACGTCCCAAGTTGTGGGCATTGAAATAGAAGTCGATACTGCGTTCTATGCGCCCACGGGTGATGGTTTCGACGTAGACGATTTACTAAATGGCTATGTGACCTACGATGTTTTTGCTGTTTTTCAGAATCAGACGGACCAGTTGAGTGCCATCTATGCTGACAATACCGTGGCATTTACAGATCCATTGTATGTGAATGCTCCATGCGGATGTTTCAATCCATTGCTTGGAGATGTGCTTTTAGGTTCAGCTCAAAATCCGGCTCTGTTGGACTTTTTTCCAGAAATTGAATACGACACGTTTTGGACATTGGGCTTTGCCCCCGGAGAACAAATCGTCTCAACCAACCCTGATTACTCGAGCACGTCCATGTGTTCCGAGCAAGTCGTTGAAGGCACGGTTTTCACCATCGCACCGGTTGAGGCCGGTCCGGACTTGAGAATTCAAATCGCTCAGTTGACCACGTGCGGTCCGTTTTCATTCCATGCCTGTTTTCAAGTATTCGTTGAAGGAAATCAAGGCGACATTGACCTGTGGTGCATGGAAGGCGATGGCAGCGGCGCGATTGACGTGCCCAATCCCTGTGGTGAATTCGCAGCATCCAATTCAGAGGTGAGTACGACGACCCCAATCAATTGTTTTGGAGAGACAGCCACAATAGAGGTGAACGCCGACGGTGCGAGCATGAATCCGGTGACCTATGAGCTGTATGACGCTTCTGATTCAACCTTGATTCTGTCTCAAGATGACAACGGTACATTCGCTGACATTGGACAAGGCGATTACTTTGTTTCAATTTTGGACGGCAATAGCTGCCGCGATACGACCGACTTGTTTGCCTTTATCGACCCCCCACAGTTGAATGCCAATTGGGAATTGCTGCAGGATAATGAATGTCCTGGTGATCAAAACAGCGTTGTTCAAATCAACTATCAAGGTGGTTCAGATCCGTTGGAGATTGTTGCCTACCCGTTAGCGACTCCAGGAAATGTGCAAGTCCCCGTAGCTGAACAGTGGGTTGGCCTTCCTTGCGTTGCTGGAGATGGCCAATGGGCATTCGAAATCACGGACTTCTACGGCTGTTTAGTGGATACGGTCATCGAACTGAGTTGCATCGATCCCTTTGAACTGATTTTGAACGAAACGGACATCTCTTGTTTCGACTATGGTGATGGGCAAGTTGATGGAAGCATGTCAGGTGGTAGCGGAACCTTAACCTTGACTGCAGATCCGGTATTCCCAGAAACCATAACGGGAGAAGGCAATGTGGTCATTGACTTGGACAACGTTTTGCCAGGACAATACAATGTGACACTCACCGATAGCAATGGATGCACGGAAGAAGCTCAAGTGACGTTGATAGAGCCTTCTGCGGTAGAGATTTTACTTGAGGCATCGGATTTGTTGTGTGCAGATGCCTGCAACGGCTCGGTAGTAGTTCTAGCCACAGGCGGAACAGGTAATTTTGATTATTCGGTAACAGATGAGGATGGTGCCGAATTCAATGTTAGCGCCTTGTGCGCAGGTGCATTTATAGCCAATGCAATTGATGATAACGGTTGTGTCATCCAAGATGACTTCATGATCAATGCACCGGACTCCATTCAGTTTGATTTGGATCTTTCGGATGTGTCGTGTGCAGGAGAGTCGGATGGTGAGATTTGCATTGTCAATGCGCAAGGAGGAACGGGGGCGCTGTCTTACCAAGTTGATCCTCCAGCGGACGGATTTGGGTTTGACCCTTGTTTTGATTTGTCGGTTGGGACCTACACATTGAGTGTCTCGGATGAAGCCGGTTGTATTGTGAATTCTGCGCCACAAACACTCATTGAACCGGAACCGATTCAATTGATTTTGTCATCGACCCCCATTTCGTGCTCGGCCTATGGTGATGGTACGGTGTCCATCGATGCTGTGGGAGGCACGGGAGTTTTGATGTTACAATCCCCTGAATCGGGAGCGCTGCCCTATACGGTCGAAAACTTGAGTGAGGGAAATCTTGATGTGACTGTTGAAGATGGGAACGGATGCCTGGTATCCGGCATGCAGGGAGTTTTTGAACCTGATTCTTTGGTTGTTGAATTGTTACTCAGTGAAAATGTCGTTTGTGGAGGTGATTGCAACGGATCTGCTGTTGTAGACTTTGCAGGAGGAACAGGCGACGTCATGTTGACGCTCAATGCCAATGAGACATTCAACTTCAGCGCATTGTGTGCGGGCAATTTTGCGGCGCAAGTGATCGATGCCAATGGCTGCATGGATTCAGTCTTATTTGAGATTTTAGAACCGGAACCTATTGAAGTGCTGATTAACGTGACGAATGTCACCTGCACCGGAATGAGCGATGGGGC
>JAPKAW010000184.1 GCA_028825055.1 Flavobacteriales bacterium
AAAAAAGGCTCACCTAATGGTGAGCCTTTTTTTTGTCAATGACTTTTAGCTAGATATGTCTTTACTAATCGAGCTTCGATTGTTGGGTAATGGCTCTTGCTGCAGCTTCAGCAGTGCCTTCTTGAGGGCCTGAAGGGATTTTGTATGGAGCGCCACAATAGCCGAACAAGCATTTCTCTTTGATAATGCGGTCTACAAAATCGGGTACCATAGCCTCCCAGCCTTCATCCCCTGATTTGATTCTATTTAAAGCGTCCTTACTAAAGATTCCGAGGATGCTTTCATCACAATCGATGTCTATGATTCGCTTATTGAAAATCAAATAATTGAATAGTGGTTGGATACGCGGTGGTATGGGTGTAGAGTCTGTTTTCCACAACTCTTTTGTTTTCTCAACGTACCAAGGGTACAAATAGATTTTGAGGTCTCTAGAGAAAAGGATACCGAAGGCTTCCAGAATTCCACCGTTTAAATCGCGGTAGTACTTTTCATCGAAGACTTGGGCCAATGTGCTTGCACCCATGATGATGGCCATCCGTTTTTTGGTGTGTCGCGAAAAGAAATCAACGAGTTTATAGTATTTCTGGTAATTAGAAATAAGAACTGTTTGACCAATCGAGCACAAAATATCGGCTCGATCCAAGAAGTCTTGCTCGTCGATGTTGCCTTCTGAAGATAGATTGTTCAGGGTTATTTCAAAAAGAACTTGAATGTCTTCTTCCTTGACGTTTGATTCTTTTTTGAACGCTTTTAGACCTTGAGCAATCATATCGATGCTGACTTTTGTCACGGGACGAAAAGAGCCTCTGATTGCTAAGACATTTTTCTTGTAGAGTACGTCTGAAGCCTGAAGGTTTTTGCCGTCAGGAGAGAAAATGACCGCGTCAGTCATCCCGTTTTTAACGAGTTGAAGCGAAAGAAGACGGTTGTCTACCTTAACGAAAGCGGGACCGTTCATTTGAATCATGTCCACCTCGAGTTGCTCTCGTTGCAAGTTGTCGAACAAGGAGAGGAGCAGTTCTTTGGGGTTCTTATGGAAGAATAAACAGCCATAGAGGAGATTGACTCCTAAGGTCCCAACGGTTTGCTGCTGAAACAAGACATCCTGCTCATGAAGCCGCGCGTGCATGATTACTTCGCTAGGTTCTTCGTCTGGAGCCGTCTGAAATTTCAGCCCGAACCAACCATGGCCTTGAATGGTCTTGTGGTAGTTGACGGTTGCAACTGTATTGGCGAATGCGAAAAAATGTTTGGACGGATGCTCCTTTCGCTGGAGTCTGGTTTCCATGAGTTGATACTCATGATCTAGCATTTTCTTAACGCGGCTTTCGCACACATAACGACTCTGTTCCTCGACACCATAAATGGCGTCGGAGAAATCCTTGTCGTAAGCAGAAATGGCCTTTGCGATGGTGCCTGAAGCGCCTCCGGCTCGAAAGAAATGACGAACAACCTCTTGTCCTGCACCGATTTCAGCAAAGGTGCCATAGAGGTCTTCGTTCAGGTTGATTCGCAGCGCTTTTTGTTTTGCGGAAAGGATGACACGGTTCGAATCCAAAGCAAGAAGATTGAATAGGGAAAGTTCCCGTTTCAACAAATGTACGATGCGAACACGGCGTAACTTCGTGCCATGCTGGTTGAAATGACATTCTTAGGAACCGGGACTTCGCAGGGGGTGCCGGTAATCACTTGCAAATGTGCTGTGTGTACTAGCATCAATCCGAAGGATAAACGATTAAGAACTTCGGTGCTGATGTGTACAGATAGTCAAACGGTTGCCATCGATTCTGGACCTGATTTTCGTCAACAAATGTTGGAAGCGCAAGTGGATCATTTGGATGCACTGGTGCTAACACATGAGCACAAAGACCACATTGCTGGGTTGGATGACATACGAGCATTCAATTTTGCGAGTGGTTTGGAAATGCCGGTGTATTCTACTGCTAGAGTGCAAGAGGCTTTGCGACGAGAATTTCATTATGTCTTCGCATCTAAGACATATCCGGGTATACCCCGTGTGGCATTGCACGAGATCAATGATCAACCTTTTTTCATTGGAGGGGACAAATGGACACCTTTGCCCGTGAAGCACCATGATCTGCCGGTCTTGGGATTTCGTCTTGGTGGGATTGCTTACATCACCGATGCCAATTATTTGGAAGCTCAAACGTGGGATCGAATCCAAGGGGTCGACGTGCTGGTGTTAAATGCTTTAAGAAAAGAAGCGCATTTGAGCCATTTCACTTTGAATGAAGCCCTTGATATTGCGGAAAAAGTGGGGGCGCGAGAAACGTATTTAACGCATCTTAGTCATCAATTGGGTCCACATGATGTGGTGCAAAGTCAATTGCCAAAAGGAGTGTTCTTGGCATATGATGGGCTGGTTGTTACTTCTCAAACAAAAGAATCATGATGCTTCGGTTTTTGCTCATATTGAGTCGGTTACCCTATGGCGTCTTACATGTTTTAGGAGCGGTGCTGGCATTCCTAGCTCATCGTGTTTTTGGATACCGCAAAGCGGTTATTCGGGGGAATATCCATCGCAGTTTTCCTGAATTATCGTCCACAGAAACACGTAGAATCGAGCGGCTTTATTACCGGCATTTTGGAGCGATTACCGTAGAGTCGATTAAGCACTTCACGGTGTCAGAATCTGATGCGATGAGTCGAATGGAGTACGTCCATGCGGATGCCTTTGATCCTTTTCATGCTGCTGGACGAAGTGTTTTGATTGCAGGGGGGCACATGAACAATTGGGAGCTCTATGCTCTGACCGCAAATCAAAGCGTTCCTCATGATGTCATGGCGGTCTATAAGAGGTTGTCAAATCTGGAAATGGATGTCGCCATGCGGGAATCTCGAGAACGGTTTGGATTGAAAATGGTGCGGACCATTGAATCTGCAGAGTGGATGGAATCACATATGGGGAAAGACCGCCCGAAAGCCATTGTAATGGGATTCGATCAAAGCCCCTCAGATCCTGCAAAGTCTTGGTGGAATGTGTTTCTACATCAGGAAACGGCCTGGTATTTTGGATTGGAAAAATGGGCGCGTCAATATGACCTGCCTGTAATTTTTGGTCACATTCAGAAAATCGGTAGAGGCCGTTACCGCACCGTATATGAAGTGGTCACAGATGCACCCCGGACGCTTCCAGAAGGAGCCATCTTGGAGCGTTGTATTCGTCTGTTGGAACAGGATGTGAAGAGCAACCCCGAGCAGTGGCTTTGGTCACACAAACGATGGAAACACCAAAGAGAGGAGGGGCAGATTTTACATGAAACTTTAGCCCTTTCCTCTCAAGCGTTAGATCCAACCCTATCAGAAGACCATGCATGAGTCACCGTTGGCAGAAAGAATGCGTCCGCGTTCTTTGGAAGATTATCTAGGACAAGGTCACTTAGTCGGAAAGGATACCGTTTTAAGACGAGCGTTGGAAGCAGGAAACTTGCCCTCCATGATTTTGTGGGGACCTCCTGGGGTGGGGAAAACTACGTTGGCGAGAATTTTGGCGGAACAGTCCGAGCGTCCATTTCACCAGTTGTCGGCCATACACAGCGGAGTGAAGGAAGTCCGTGAAGTCATTCAAAGCGTCAAACGTTCGGGAATGTTTGCTGGCCGAGCAATTCTATTTATAGACGAAATCCATAGGTTTTCAAAATCGCAGCAGGATAGCTTATTGGGTGCGGTTGAACAGGGCCTCGTTACATTGATTGGAGCAACCACTGAGAACCCCTCTTTTGAAGTAATACCGGCTTTAAGAAGTAGGTGTCAAATATATGCTCTTCAGCCTTTTACAGAAGATCAGGTGAAGTCTTTAGTTGCAAGGGCCATGGCGCAAGATCCTCTTTTTCAACGGACCGAAGTTGTTATAGAAGAATGGAGTGCTTTGTTGCGCGCGAGCGGAGGAGATGGACGCCGTTTATTGAATATTTTAGAGCTGGTTGTTGAGGGCCGTCAAGTTGAAAAACTGATGTTGACCGACGCGATGGTCTGGGACTCCATTCAAACGCAGCCGGTGGCTTATGACAAAACTGGAGAATCGCATTACGATATCATCTCCG
The DNA here is from genome assembly GCA_028825055.1 of Flavobacteriales bacterium. GTDB lineage: Bacteria > Bacteroidota > Bacteroidia > Flavobacteriales_D > Sanyastnellaceae > UA16. The sequence continues at coordinate 4,065 of JAPKAW010000184.1, forward strand.
CGTTTATCAAAAGCATTCGTGGCAGTGATCCCAATGCTGCGGTTTATTATTTGGCGCGCATGCTCGAAGGGGGTGAAGACGCAAAGTTCATTGCTAGGCGTTTGATTATCTCAGCATCTGAAGACATCGGTATGGCCAATCCAACAGCTTTGGTGATGGCTACAAATACATTTCAGGCTGTTGAACGAATCGGTATGCCGGAAGGACGGATCATCTTATCCCAATGCACCATTTATTTAGCGACTAGCGCAAAGAGCAATGCTTCCTATGCGGCTATAGCAGAAGCGAC
>JAPKAW010000185.1 GCA_028825055.1 Flavobacteriales bacterium
CGGTCTAAACAACGTCTAGATATCAAACTTAGTACATCCCAATCAAACTACCTTCACGCTCCATTCTTTCACTACTAGTCGAACCCATGCTTTTTCGAACGAAATCACTACTGATCATGACATTGGCCTGTATGGTCAGCTTTCAATTTTTCTTTTTTTGGAATGAATTTCTGGAAGATTGGACGCCAATTTGGGTTCAGGCCATTGAAGCCAGTATGGACGATGTGCGCGGAGCCATCATGCTCATTCAGCTATTCGGAATTGCAGTTTTGTTCATCGACTATGTGACCCGATTCGATGAAATCAAACGCCAATTCTGGCAAGGTCTTGCTGTTGGAACCTGCATGATTGGATGGCTATTTCAAATCTTCGTCTATTTCTTAGACAGTGCCTATCTCGTCTGACTCAATCCCACTGGTATTGATAATCGCTTTCATTCAATTTTGAAGGCAACCCTCTGAACAATTCGAATCGCTGTTGGATAAAGCGTATAAACTCGTATTGCGTCCATGCTTGCAACAATTCATCTCCTGGGTCGCTGAATGCTATGAAGGCATCAAACTCGATTTGATTCAGTGAAATAATATCGTAGTCTACGTATTTGATAAACAACTCGCGCAACAGGTCATGCCTGCGATCGTCGTTTTCCATTTCCGCCACAAGGCGCTTGCTACGCTCATCACGATTCAAAGCTTGGTACAACCAAGTGATGGGGCTCGCAAAGGCGTCCACCTTGGAGATGCGATAATCCTCCTCGCTGTAACCCAATGCTTCAATGTCACGAAGAATTTCCCTCAATTCTCTAGGCGCCACCACTTCTGCAATCCCAATCGACACCTGTAGTCGACGCAAACTCACTTCCAAATTCCATTGTTTCCCGGACAAAGGGGCCACCTTCTCGACCGTATGGAATCCAATCGCTCCAAATGCTAGCGTATCTCCTGGACAAACGGCCAGTAGAAAAGTACCCAAATAATCAACAAATTGTCCTCCACCCATACGTGATCGATTTACGACCATTGCCACAGGAATCTGATGTCCTGTCACATCGGTAACAGATCCTGAAACAACGATTAGGCTATCACATCGCTGAGATAGAGGATTCCCCTGTGAAAAAGTATGGAGACAAAAGAAGCATTGCGTAAAACTCCACAATAGGAGTCGCATAACTGTACTCGACATACCCGCAATATACTCTTGGCATCGCATTACCTTCGAAACATGGCGCAAAATGCGGGCCCAAAAAAATCCAACAAAGACGACCACTCGTCCTCCCTTCAGGCGAGGGAGCGGGCTAAGGCTAGAATTTCAAATGCCCATCGGGCTCCCCATGGGATCTCGCAATGGGCCAATGACATCCAAAGCGGCAGTCGAAAGGCACTTGGCCAAGCCATTACGCTTGCAGAAAGCAGTCTTTCAAAAGACCGAGACAGACTTGAAGAGCTATTGGATCGTGTGCAGTCTCCTGAGCGAAGCCAGAAAAGTTGGCGCTTGGGGATAACGGGCGTTCCAGGCGTTGGGAAAAGTACGTTTATCGAGTCGTTTGGAGCGGCATGGATTGAACAAGGACATCGTGTGGCTGTCTTAGCTGTCGACCCTTCTAGCGAGCGTTCTAAGGGAAGCCTTCTTGGGGATCAAACCCGGATGGAGACTCTGACCAAAAATCCGATGGCATTTATTCGTCCCAGTCCAACCGCCCAAACTTTGGGCGGAGTGGCTCGAGCTACCCATGAGTCTATCTTACTCTGTGAAGCCGCTGGGTTTGATCGAATTCTAGTTGAAACTGTTGGGGTTGGCCAATCTGAAACAGCTGTCCGTCAACTGACTGATGCGTTTATTTTACTCATGTTGCCGGGTGCGGGCGACGATTTACAAGGGATTAAGCGGGGCATTATGGAAATGGCTGATTTGATTTTAGTCAACAAGTGCGATGGACCTTCTGAGCAGCAAGCAAAATTGGCGGCTTCTCAATACGCTCAGGCTGTTCACCTCTTCCCTCCAACTGATGGTGGTCATACCGTTCATGCGCAAACCATAAGCGCATTGGAACAAACGGGAATCTTCGAAACCTGTCAATCCATTGAAGATTTGATGCTTCTTTGGAGTTCAAATGGATGGTTTGATCTTCAACGTTCTCAGCAGTCTATTCGGCAATTCAATGACCATGTGCGCTCATTGCTCTTTGAAAACGCACAACAATCTCCGCATCAGACGGGTGCATGGGAACACTTGCAAACTCAGGTCCAACAGCAGCAAATTAGCGCATTTGCAGCGGCCCGAAAATGGATGAATATCCTAGCTTCGCAGACATGACGGGTTGGACGATCGGTTGGGCAGCACTTGGGTTCGCAACCATTGCGAGGGCAACGAAAGACTGGAATCCTTTCTTCAATCCTCGGGTACTCAAAAGAACCGAAACACAGAAAGCTTACTGGGTGGATGTTTTAAAGCACCCCGCGACTCTAAGTGTATTTGGCTGGTGCGTGTGCGGTGCATTGCATGCCTTCCTTATGGATGACGTGTGGTCTGTTTCCCTCATGCCTGCGGTGGCCCTATTTGCATTTTCCTATCGAAGTCCGGTCATCAGGCCAACAAAAGTTCAAAACAGCGACTCGCCCGAGTCCATTCATTCGCGTTTAATCCAACTGCGTTTACAGCTGCAAAGACTGCATGAGAAGGAGCGGCTCAACGATCGCTTGGAGAAGGCAGAGCAATCTCAAGCAGTATTGGATCGGTACGACCAGAGATTTCACGTGATCTTACTGACCATTGAAAACCACTTGACTTTTGGAGACCACGGCCGCGCGGAACGCATTATCACTTTGTTTGCACGTCACTTAAGGCACATTCTCTATGAAGGATCCGTGCCTTTCCTTACTCTTGAGACCACGATCGAACACATTAAAACTCACCTGAGCCTTATGGAGTTGTTGACGGCGGGGCGGTTCATCTGTGACGTGGACGATGGCATGCTCGAAGCCTCTCACTTGGCACGCTGTACCGAGAGCTTAAGAATCAGCCCATGGGTAGAGTCCATGGTATGGCCCTTTTTCGAGTGGGCTGAACGCAATCATCAGACGATTGAACCCATGCAATTGCTAATCGACATGGAAGATGGCGAAATCATTCTAACATGTGCACATCCAAGCTTGGTCGATTCTCAGCTTGCATGCTCAAAACACTTGAAGCTCCTTGGCGATTATTCTGGAAAGAAAGAGGAAATCAATTGGAAAAAACCGCTCAAGGTGGTTGCTTAACACTTGAGTCAAGGCATCTCTTTTATCAATTCCTCTGTGCTGTATTCAACTTGATCTCCAGTGGTCATATTTCTCAAGGTCCAAACATTGGATGTGCGTTCCTTCTCACCGCGCATTGCCACAAATTGAACACCAATATCCGCTGCGTGTTTCAGTTGTTTTTTCAATTTGGCGGCATCGGGATAAAGCTCAGCGGCGACCCCTGATTTGCGCAACGTTTGAAGCAATTGAAGCGCATCATCGACACCTTCGGTATCCATTTGAACAATCATGACTTTGGATCCCACACGTGATTCTTCAGGAAAGCACTCAAAATGTTCCAGGACATCGTAAATGCGGTCAGCGCCAAAACTGATGCCCACTCCACTCATTCCTTCCCAACCAAAAATCCCCGTCAAATCGGCGTAACGACCTCCGCCGCAAATGCTGCCTACAGGAGCATTGTCCACGCGCACTTCAAAAATAGCTCCTGTATAGTAATCCAAGCCTCGTGCCAATGCCGGATCAAATACCAGTTGATCTGGATGGACTCCGCAGTTTATCGCACGCTCAAAAAGAAGCTGCAGCTCATCCCAGGCTTCGTGAGCCTCCTGGTCTTCCTCGAGAAGCATCCCTTTTAGACCGAGCATTCGCGCTGAAAAAGAAGGCTCTTCAAGCAAAGCAAACAAGGCCGTGATCGATCCAACAACGGAATCCGTAAAACCTCGGTCACTCAACTCTTTTACAACCCCTTGGGTGCCAACTTTATCCCATTTGTCCAGGGCAATGGTTAAATCCCCTAGCTGGCTGGACACCCCCCAACTTTTGGCCAAACCATTGAGCAATCGACGGTCATTGATTGCAATACGATATCCTGGCACCCCCAACTCTTTTAACACCTCATCAAAAAGAAGTATCAAGTCCAACTCACACAAAGAACTCTCTGAGCCGATGATGTCAGCATCGCATTGAGTGAATTCCTGATAACGGCCTTTCCCCGGACGGTCGCCTCTCCAAACATTCTGCATCTGATACCGTCTGAACGGAAATTGCAGTTCATTTCGAGACATGACAACAAAACGCGCAAAAGGAACCG
>JAPKAW010000011.1 GCA_028825055.1 Flavobacteriales bacterium
AAAGTAACAGCGACTTAAACGGTCTCATCCTCAAATGCTCTTCAACGCTTTCAATGGTCTCCTTCATTAACGGAACACGGCGTTCCTTATTGCCCTTACCCAAAATTCGGAGTTCACTTTGATCACGAACTAGGTCATTCGTTTCCAAAGAGATTAATTCTGAAAGACGTATACCTGTTTCATACATCAAAGCAATCAAGCTACGGTCCCTCCTCCCCTTCCAGTCAGAAGGAAAGACATCTTCCTGAAACAATTCATTCATTGCATGCTCAGGCACCACATTCGGAAGACGTTTAGAAAGCTTGGGTAATGAAACGGAGTCAGTCGGATCGCAATCCATGAGGCCCTGCCGCTTCGAAAACCGGACATAAGTCCGATACGCACTAATTTTCCTATGGATGGTTCTCGGAGCTTTTCCGTTGCGCATCATTTCAACAACATATGATCGCAACCACTCCGATTCTAACTCTCTTAGATCCTCGCAACCATATTGCTTACTCATAAATTGAATCAATTGATTCAAATCCGAGCGATAACAACGCAAAGTATGCACACTACCCCTCTTCTCTTTTAAGAGGTAATCAAGGAACTCTGAAATATGTGGCGAAACTTGGTTCAAAACAAAATGGGCGAAAGTCGTTCGACAATTTCGCCCATTTCATCGAAAAAACAAAGGAATCCCTTATTCGTTTTTCATGTTTAGACCGTTTTTATATACAGCCTTTTTCAGTTGTTCGCGATTCTGAACGCTAGGCTTAACAAATTCACGACGAGCACGCAATTCTCTCATACGTTTCGTACGATCAAATTTCTTTTTAAAACGCTTTAAGGCGCGTTCTATGTTATCACCTTCCTTGACTGGAATCGAGAGCATGAGTTCAAAATTGGGACGCGAAGTTACGTTAAATGCATGAAAAGTCAAAAATCATTTACCCCTTTTCATTCCTCACGAATCAACTCGCGTGCTATAACGATCTTCTGAATCTCACTGGTACCTTCTCCAATTGTACAAAGCTTGCTATCACGGTAGTATTTCTCCGCTGGGAAATCTTTCGTGTAACCGTATCCACCTAAGATTTGAACGCCTTCTGTCGCCACCTTAACGCAAACCTCTGAAGCTTCATATTTTGCCATAGCCGAAACTTTCGTTACCGGCAATCCTTGCTCTTTCAAACTACAAGCCTTCAAGGTTAACAAGTCTGCAGCCTCAATCGTTGTGTGCATATCCGCCAGCTTGAATCCAATGGCTTGAAATCGACCAATGGGCTGACCAAATTGCTCTCTTTCCAAAGAGTAATCACGGGCAGTCTTAAAAGCACCTTTTGCAATACCAAGTGACAGCGAAGCAATGCTAATGCGCCCACCATCTAAAATTTTCATAGCCTGAACAAACCCTTCTCCAACCGTTCCGAGAACCTGATTATCAGGGATAAAGCAATCTGTAAAAACCATTTCTGCAGTCTCAGAAGAGCGCATGCCCAATTTGTTTTCCTTTTTTCCACCAGAGAATCCGGCTTGCTCCCTTCGAACCACAAACGCCGTAATCCCCCTGCTATCAAGCAAATCACCCGTCCTAGCTAGAACAACTGCTATTTCAGCCGAAATACCGTGTGTAATCCAATTCTTTGTGCCATTCATCACCCAGCCCATTCGTGACTCATCCCGAATTGCTGTGCACTGCATTCTCATAGCATCCGAACCTGTATTCGCTTCGGTCAATCCCCAAGCACCCAAGTGTTCACCGGATGCCAATGCGGGCAAGAAACGCTGTTTCTGATCCTCACTTCCAAACATCAAAATGTGATTCGTGCACAAACTATTATGCGCAGCTACAGAGAGACCGATCGAACCGCAAACTTTAGCGATTTCCTCAATTACAATCTTATACTCAAAGTAGCCCAGTCCGGCGCCGCCATAGGTCTCTGGAACAAGAAGTCCCATCAAACCCATTGCTCCCATTTCTCGAAAAAGTTCCCGTGGCATATGCTGGCTCTCGTCCCAATCCATGCGATTGGGCAATATGTGTTGTTGAGCAAAATCGCGAACACTGGCCTGAATTGCCTTTTGATTTTCAGTGAAATTAAAATCCATTGGGTACGACTTAATACATTAATAAAGAATGAATTGAAGATCCCAGCCGGTCTCTTCCTTGGAGCTGAGGAAGCTCTATAACAAATGCAAATCCCATGGTCTCCGCACCCGTGAGTTTTACCAATTTATTCGCAGCCAAAGCCGTACCTCCTGTTGCAAGCACGTCGTCATGAATCAACACTTTCATGCCCGGCTGCAAGCAATCAACTTGACACTGAAGTTCTGCCATTCCATATTCCAACTTGTAGCTTTCCGTGAAGAGTTCACCAGGCAGCTTCCCTGGTTTCCTAAACGGGATAAATGGAACATTCCAATGAAGAGCAAGTGGCATTCCAAATATGAAGCCCCTGCTCTCAACTCCCACCACCGCATCAGGTGGAACCCCTGACTCCAATTCAACCATCGCTGCCAGTTCTGCAATCGATTTTTCACAAAGAGAGGCGTTTTGCCAAACGGGAGAGAGATCTCGAAAAATCACACCTTTTTCTGGAAAGTCCGGAATTGATTTGACCGTTTGTTCAAGTTCTAATCGAACACTGCTGATGTCAGTCGTCAAGGATTGGCTCATTTAATTGATGTGCGCTACTGAGAAGTTATGCAGAGGCGAAGGTACGGCTCCCAGCACCGATAGAGACTATCCGATATGGGAACCGCATCTAACAAATCAGAAACAGCGTTCAAAGGGTGTTGCAACCGATAGCGCTCGATTTTGCGTGCGCCTTGAAATCCAATATACGGATGCCTGCGTAAGTCATCCCACGAAGCGGAGTCTGCGCAAAGTTTTTGATAAACTCCATCACCGATGTGAAACCAAGGACGAATGGCCTGAAGCTGATCGGGGTATATCCCCCAAACTTCATCCAGCTGTTCGACCGAATAAAACCCTCCCAACAAATCCCTGAACCGACAAATTCTCCCCGCTAAATTTGGGCCAATTCTTGGAAGAGCTTCCAAAAATAGACTGTCCACTTCATTCAGGTCGTATGACCGGATGGACTGCTCCGCATCACGCTGAGCTACACGCAGTCCCACATGAGAATTATTCGCGTCATGCTCATTCCTTGAAGATGACTGAAATGGTATTTTAGCAACCGTTTCAAGGGGGAATTGCGACAGGAAATCCAAAAAGGAAGGCACCATCTGCTGTGAATAGACTTGAGCTCGCGTGCTGGCATTCGTCCACGAACAAGCCATCACAACACCCCAAATCAACCACGAAACCATGACGACAAAAGACACCACACGTTGTTCTGCACTCATTCTAATCCTTCTACCTCTTTCGCTAACAAACGCTCCCGTCTTCAGTCAAATCGTTTGATTGCCCCAGACTTTACTCGTTTAAGGTAATCTTTCAAATCTGCTCGAACTTCAGGCGCCAAGAAATACAGCCCCAAGACATTAGGGAAACACATGGCAAAAATCATGGCATCCCCAAAATCAAACACACTCTTGGCTGATATCGCAGAACCAACAACAACGAACATGCAGAAAATTGCTTTGTAAGAAAGATCTGCACCTCGGGATTCTCCGAATAAATACGTCCATGCCTTCAGTCCATAATAGCTCCAGCTGATCATGGTTGACAAAGCAAAGAGGATAACAGCTATGGACAACACAATCGGGAACCAGCTCATGGTTTGTGCGAACGCACTCGATGTTAGCTCGATTGCTTGCAAGTCACCGGATTTCGCTAAGCCCAATACCTGGTCTTGATCCATTGACCCATAGCCCGAGATAACAATCACCAAAGCTGTCATAGTGCAGATGACCACCGTATCAATGAATGGTTCCAAGAGAGCAACAATTCCCTCACTTACAGGCTCATTTGTCTTTGCCGCAGAATGTGCGATTGAAGCCGATCCAATGCCCGCTTCATTTGAAAATGCAGCACGTTGAAATCCGATAATCAAGACACCAACCAACCCACCATACGCTGCATCTGAAGTGAATGCACTTTTAAAGATTAACGCGAATGCTGCTGGCACCTCTGTGATGTTTCCAAAGATTACAATCAATGCTCCGAGAACGTAAACACCTACCATAAAAGGCACAACCTTATCTGTGACTTTCGCAATGCTTTTAATGCCACCGATGATAATCATCGCGACGACCATAGCCATGAGAACGCCGAAAATCCAGCTATTACCATACAGGAAGGACTGATCCCCCCCAGTCACCAAAATCAATTGCTTCGTAGCCTGATTGATTTGGACCATGTTTCCACCACCAAAACTACCCCCGATGCAAGCGATCGCAAAGATTGCTGCCAAGGCCTTACCCAATCCTGCCTTACCCTGCTTGGCCAATCCGTCGCGCAAATAATACATGGGTCCACCCGAAACAGAACCATCATCATTGGTCTTCCGGTATTTCGTGCCCAACGTGCATTCGATAAATTTGGAACTCATGCCCAACAAACCTGCTACGATCATCCAAAACGTAGCTCCTGGGCCACCCAAGGAAACGGCAAACGCCACCCCCGCAATATTGCCAACACCAACGGTACCACTTAACGCAGCCGTCAATGCTTGGAAATGACTGACTTCTCCAATGTGGCTCGGGTCATCAAACTTGCCACGAACAACATCAAGGGCGTGTCGAAAAGCACGAATATTGACAAATCGGTAATAGAAGGTGAAGAAAATTGCTCCCGCCAACAACCAGATTAAAACGAATGGCACAGACAAGTCCCCAAATGAAACAGTGAAAAAAATCACTTTCATGATCGCATTTGTAACGGGCTCCATGACGCTATTGATGGTGTCGTCAATGGCACTTACTTGCGCTAAGGCTGGAGAAATGACGGCAAAAAGGCCCACGAAAAGCGAAAATATACGGTGCATGGATCGGTGTGTTTATTCGAAAAGCACCAATATACAAAAGCACTTTTCAGGAATCGACTCCTATAGGCTTGGACTTTGTATTCCAAGGAACTCATTCAACAGACGCATCTGATTTGCAGTGCCGAGGACGAACAATTTTACCGATTGATCCAAACGTGTATCGGGGGATGGATTAATAACCATTTCGCCTGAAGCCCGCTTCAAACCGATTACATTAACCCCGATTCGATTCTTTGCATCAATCTCTCCCAACGTCTGCAGCTGAAAGCTATCGGGTAATTGAGACACCGATATTTCTTCCAAATTGACCGCATCAACCCCCTGGATGCGGATATGGTCCATGAACTCCACAACATCAGGAATCGCAACAAGAGAAGCCATATGTGCGCCTCCAACCTGGTCGGGCATAATCACATTTTGAGCTCCAGCAACGCGTAATTTACTCACCGCATTGGATTTGGAGGCCCTCGAAATAATCAACAAATCAGGTCGTTTTTCACGAGCTGAAAGAACCACATACAAGTTTTGCGCATCATTTGGAAGCGTGGTGATCAGCGACTTCGCTCGCTCAATACCCGCATCCACTAAATTCTCATCAAGGGTAGCATCTCCTGCCAAAACACGCCATCCTTTTTTCTGCAATTCCTTGACCAGTTCAAGGTTTGATTCAATGATGACCACCTCGTGTGCATGGTCACGTAATTCTTCCACAGCTTTTTCACCAACCCGTCCATAACCGCAGACGATAACATGTCCTTGCAATCCTTTCATGATGCGTTGAATTCGTTTGACTCGAAGGCGTTCTCGGTAAGCTCCATCCAAGAAATAATTGGTTCCAGCCGATACGGCAAAGGTGAAGGTACCAATACTTCCCACAACCAAGAAAGCTGTGAAAATCATACCGAGTTCTGACAGTGGTCTAACCTCACCAAAGCCCACGGTGGACATAGTGATCACGGTCATGTAAATGGCCTCTATGAGTGTAAAGTCTTCGATGAGCATGAACCCGGCACTCCCAACAAACAGCACTCCAACAAATAGAATAATAGATTGTCGAATACGGTTGATGGGACGGAACATAGCCTCAAATTAAGGCTTCTCAGCCGTTCGTCTTCTTCTGAAGGATATCCTTCATGTCATTTCGCAGTTTCAATGCAGAATCACGCGCTTTTTCAGCAAAATCCGCTCCAGAACTTGCATAAAGAATCCCTCGTGAAGAGTTGACCAATAAACCGCATTGTGAATTCCAACCGGCTTCAACAACATCCATCAGTGCGCCGCCCTGAGCTCCAACTCCAGGAACAAGGAAAAACGACTCTGGAGCAAGGGTTCGCGCACGAGCGATAGCCTCCGGGCGCGTAGCACCGACAACAAACATCAACTCATCTGGGCTCCCCCACGTCTGTGCGCGTTCCATCACACGTTCGAACAGCGGTGGTTCCCCATGAAACTCAAAATCCTGAGCTCCTGGATTGGAAGTCATGGCCAATAGAATCGTCCAACAACCATCCTGGGAATCTATGAAGGGCCGAACACTATCCTCTCCCATATACGGTGCCACGGTAATGGCATGTGCCCCCAACCCTTTGAACATGGCCTGTGCATAGCGTGCAGCCGTATTCCCGATGTCCCCTCTCTTCGCATCCGCAATCACCATACAGTCCTTGGGTATATGGGCTATGATGCGTTCTAAAGCCGCCCAGCCCTCGGATCCGTACTGCTCAAAGAAGGCCAAATTGGGTTTGAAGGCCACTGCCAAGTCGTGCGTGGCATCAACGATGGACTTGCAAAATTGCTCCATGCCTTGAACACCTGTACCGCAAGACGCTGGAATTCGGTCAGCATCCGGGTCCAATCCAACGCATAAGAAAGATGACTTGAGCTGTATACTCTGAAAAAGTTCCTTTCGATTTCTCATGTGTTTTCAGTTGTTTGAGCGGCTAACAATTCCGCTTGTTCCGCAAGATGCAACGCGTTGATGACGCCCTGCAAATCACCTCCTAAAATTGAAGGCAGGGCATGCGATGTAAAGTGTATTCGATGATCCGTAACACGACCCTGTGGGAAATTGTATGTTCTGATTTTTGCAGAGCGGTCGCCTGAACTAACCAAAGTCTTCCGCGTAAGGGCTTGTTCGGCATGCTGCTTTTCACGCTCACGTTCAAATAATCGTGTTCGCAAGACTTCTAACGCATGCTCATAATTCTGATGTTGTGACCTCCCATCTTGGCATTCGACCACAACCCCTGTCGGATTGTGTGTAAGACGAACTGCAGACTCCGTCTTATTGACGTGTTGACCACCTGCACCGCTAGCCCTATATGTATCTCGACGCACATCCGATAAATCGAGGGCAATGTCAACCTCTTCCGCAACCGGCATGATCGCCACAGTAGCTGCACTCGTATGAACACGACCTTGAGATTCTGTTTCGGGTACGCGTTGTACGCGGTGCACTCCGCTTTCGAACTTGAGCCATCCGTAAACGCCTTCACCTTCAACACGAGCAATGATCTCTTTGTATCCACCTGCGGTCCCTTCGTTGGCATTCACTAATTGCACCTTCCACCCTTTTGATTCTGCAAAACGACTGTACATGCGATACAAATCTCCTGCAAATAATGCCGCCTCGTCACCACCCGTTCCAGCGCGCAACTCCATCATAACTGGACGGTCATCCGCCTCATCACGTGGAAGCAGCATCAAACGAGACGCAGCGTATCCCTTTTCCAACTTCTCTTGAATTTGGGGCATTTCTTCCTTAGCAAGTGCGACAAAGTCGGCATCTCCGGTAAGAATCCATTCTTGACATTGATTCCAATCCGATTCCCAAGCAGCCAGCGTCTGGTAAATTTCTACAAGAGGCGTAAGTTTCTTGTATTCCCGCATCAAATTACGATAACGGGTTGGGTTCGACACCACTTCGGGGTCGCCCACACTTTTCTCGACTTCACGGTAACGATCCACAATGAAGGCGAGTTTGGTCATTAATTCCTCCTCGCGTTTCATGGGCTTAGCTAATCTCCGTAAACGAATGTTCCGTGCTCTCCCTTAACGGTGACACGTTGACCAATGTGAGCTTCACATCGGCCAATAATTTTTGCATCAATGCCATTGGCTTCTGCCATAGAAATGATCTCCAACGCAGCGTCTGCATCAGTGTATATCTCCATCCGATGCCCCATATTGAAGACCGTATACATTTCAGACCATTCAGTTCCAGACTCTTCTTGGATCATGCGAAACAAAGGAGGCGTTGGAAACAGGTCATCTTTAATCACATGCACGTCTTTGGTGAAGTGCAATACTTTGGTCTGCGCGCCACCTGAACAATGGACCATGCCCATAATTCGTTCCTTGAATTTTGGAAGAATTTCGGCAATCAATGGGGCATAGGTGCGCGTTGGGGAAAGAACCAATTTACCCGCATCGATCGGCACACCTTCAATGGTATCCGTTAAACCATGCGATCCGGTATACACCCATTGAGCATCCGTATTGGGGTCAAAACTTTCAGGGAAGCGCTGCATTAAATCCTTCTTGAAGACATCGTGACGCGCCGAAGTCAAACCATTGGACCCCATACCGCCATTGTATGTCGACTCCCAACGTGACTGGCCTGAACTCGACAATCCAACGATGACCTGTCCCGGTGCAATGTTTGAGTTATCAATGACATCGGAGCGCTTCATACGCGCAACCACTGTAGAATCCACAATGATGGTACGCACCAAATCTCCCACATCCGCGGTCTCACCTCCGGTACTTTGAACATCGACTCCAGCTCCTCTCAATTCCTCGAGTAACTCTTCTGTCCCCTGAATAATAGCAGATATGACCTCTCCTGTAATCAAGTGCTTGTTCCTCCCGATGGTGCTCGAAACAAGAATGGGTCCAGTCGCCCCCACGCAGATCAAGTCATCCAAATTCATAATGAGGGCATCCTGAGCAATCCCTTTCCAGACAGACAGATCTCCTGTTTCTTTCCAGTACATATAAGCCAGCGCGGATTTTGTACCCGCACCGTCCGCATGCATTACAATACAATGGTCAGGGCTACCGGTGAGGTAATCCGGAATGATTTTACAAAAAGCCTTTGGAAAAAGCCCCTTGTCCACATCAGCAATCGCTGCATGAACCTCCTCCTTACCAGAAGAAACTCCCCGAGAAGCATAACGAGAATGATCTTCTATCACTTGCCAGGGGCATAATCAAAACGCAATATGCGGAAAACCGTTCTTCGATTGGCCTGGTGTCCGCGTTCCGTTTCGTCTTCGGAGGACATACGATTGATTTCAGCATCTGAAACCAACAACATGGTTTCTCCTTGTCCCAAAGCCACCAAACGATCGACGGCGATACCTCGACTTACGAGGTAATCCACACACGTTTGGGCGCGTCGTTGAGAGAGTTCCTGGTTGTATCCATCCTTTCCACGGCTGTCCGTATGAGACTCCAATTGAATCACAAACGTTTCGTTACGTTCCATGATGTCCAACAAATAGCTCAATGAATCCGCACTGTTGACCGTCGCATCAATCAATAGCTCTGCTTCATTGAAAGGGTAAAGAACCAATGGCATCGCATATTCTTCATCCAAAACAACTTCCTTCAAAAAGTATTCACGTGCGAAGGTCGTGCTCTCGGTCATTCCAACTGTCGCAAAGCGATCACCTGTACCGATATAGCCTTCCAACTTCACATTCACGTCGTATGCAGTTGACCCCTTTATTTCTTTATCGCACAAGGCAATCGATCCGTCTGCATCTGCAGTCAAGGACCAAGAATCACCTGTAGAACTGCTGATCGACATATCTGCCATCAATGGCATTCCAGTATCGTAATCATACACGTTAGCACGGTAACAAAACTCCATTTCCGGCAAACTAAAGGAGTACAAGTCATCTTTCCCTTTACCTCCTGGTCGGCTAGATGTGAATACTCCCCGATCTTCATTGTCGGCATAAATCAACCCGAAATCGTCCGATGAACTGTTGATGGGGTAAGGCATGGCAGTACTCATTTCAAAGGCCATCGCCCCTGTCCCTGGAATCGCTTGGAAGATGTCCAAACCGCCCATTCCTTCTTTACCAGAAGAAGCGTAGATCAACGCTCCATCAAAACGCATCGTTGGGAACATTTCATCATCTGCTGTATTGATGTTGGGCCCCATGTTGACTGGAGTTCCAAATGCATCTTCCTTGCTGTCATAACTAACGTACCAGAGATCTTTCCCGCCTTGACCTCCTGGCATGTCCGAAACAAACATGAGGAATTTATTGTCCGTTGTGAATGACGGATGGCCAACTTGAGAACTGTCATTGGAATCGCGGTCAATCAGCTCCACGATCTCAGCAGGCCCATATCGATTGCCCATGGCATCCGCACGATAAAGGTCACAAGCAAATGAATTCTCATCATCGGAAATGCACCGGGTGAAATAAATCTTTTTGTACTTTTTATCAAAGGTCACCGTCCCTTCATTTGATGAAGTATTGATCGTACTGTTCAAAGGCTCAGGAGTACTCCATCGTCCTTTCTTGTCTTGTTCAGAATAGAACAAATCCATGTAGTTCTGTCCGGTAATCGGGTCTTCACCTGAGCCTGTTGAAGACTCTCGAGATGAGGCAAAAACAACCTCATCTGCCTTATCCGAAGCATAGCCGGCACCATAATCATATGAATCAGAATTGAGCAAAAGCATGTTCTCAACGCGGTAACGACTCGGTGGCTCGTCGAGAGCCAATGCGTCATTATCGGCAGCGGTGATTTTCTGTTCGGCAATTTTTTGATCGCCTCCTTTTTCTTGATACGCCGTATACCACTCAATAGCATCATCAAACTTCTGTTGAGATGACATGACCTCACCGTAATTCAAAAAGATTTCAGGATGGCTTTCGCCATAGCGCAGTCCAATGGCCTTGTCATACCATTCTTCTGTAGCTCCTGGATCCATCAACATCCGGAAACTTTCTCCGATCATGAATGCGACCCGTCCCTTTTCATCAATGTCTTTCACCTTGGCGTAAGCCTTGATGTATTCTTGAGCGGAAACATGAAATCCACCTCTCACATAAGCCGCGTCCGCCTCGGCTGTATAATTAGTTTGAGAGAAGGCCGTGCCTATCACGATGGTCATCAACAGAAAGGTGGTGCCAATCCGTGTGTAGAAAGCTTGCAGGAAGTTGTGCATTTATATACCGTTAAATCAGTCCCCGAATGTAAGGCACGAAGGTTAGAACTAAGAAATGTTCATCAGAAAAACCACTGCAAATTTGATTCAAATAAAAGAGGGGCCATTTCCAATTCAAGAAATGCCCCCTCTTCTGAATGCGGCAAAAGCCTGTAAAACCTATCCCCCTCTAACGTGTAAACAACAATTCTGTGAATTTCGGCAAAGGCCATAACGCATCGTCCACCGTTACTTCCAATTGCGCACACGTTGCTCCCAACGCCTCCATGCAAGGGAACATCTTCTCGGCGTAACCCTTGGCTTTCTCTGATGCAGATTCCAGTTTTTCTAAAGCATCGTGGATTGAATCCAACTCCAACGATTCCCGATGGATTTGTTGAATTAAAGCGCCTGCTTGTTTGACCAAGTCCAACTGAGCGCCGCCATATTTCATGGCATCCTCTCCAAAAACATCGTTCAAACTTTGGACGTTCAACAGCAACTGACTTTGGTAATCAATCGCTGCTGGCAAAATTGTTCCTCGAGCCATTTGCAACAGAACTCGGGCCTCAATTTGAAGCTTCAAAATGTAATTCTCCAATTCCACTTCCACGCGAGCATGGACTTCTTCCTTCCGGAGAACTTGTTGCTTTTCAAAGAGTTCAATCACCTCTGGACGATTGAATACTTCCAATGCCTCCGGCGTATTTTTCAAATTGGAAAGACCTCGCTTGGCGGCTTCGACAACCCATTCATCGGAATAACCATTTCCTTCAAACCGAATCGCTTTGCTCTGCGTAATTAACTTCTGGAGTTCTTTAAGCAAGGCATCGTCCTTCTTTTCACCTTTGTCTATTCGCTGATCGACAGCGACTTTAAATGACTCCAACTGTTCCGACACAATCGTATTCAAAACAGTCATCGGCACAGCACAGTTGGCCGTACTTCCAACTGCACGCAATTCAAATTTATTGCCTGTAAATGCAAACGTAGAGGTTCGGTTACGATCCGTGTTGTCAAGCAAGACTTCAGGGATTCGACCGATTTCCAACTTGAGTGCTGTCTTGTCTTCTGGAGTCAACTTCCCCGCCTTAATACTGGTTTCCAATTCATCCAAAAGTTCGGACAATTGAGAACCAATGAAGGCGCTAACAATGGCAGGAGGCGCTTCGTTTCCTCCCAATCGGTGGTCGTTTCCTGCTGAGGCAAATGACGCACGGACGATGTCCGCGTGCGTATGCAAAGCGGCCAAAGTGTTGATGAAGAACGTCAAGAAGCGCAAATTCGTTTTCGGGTTGTTGCCCGGCTTCAAGAGGTTCACTCCCGTATTGGTTCCTAGGGACCAGTTGTTGTGCTTACCTGAACCGTTGAGTCCTGGGTATGGTTTTTCATGAAGGAGTACTCGGAAATCGTGCTTCCGAGCAACTTGCTCCATCACCTCCATGAGCAACAGGTTATGATCATTGGCCAAATTGGCTTCTTCAAAAACAGGTGCGCACTCAAACTGATTTGGAGCCACTTCATTGTGCCGCGTCGTTACCGGAATTCCGAGCTTGTGGGATTCCAACTCAAATTCTTTCATGAAGGCACTTGCGCGTGCAGGAATGCTTCCGAAATAGTGATCGTCCAGTTGCTGGCCTTTCGCAGGTGGCGCACCAAACAAAGCCCGGCCCGTTAACTGCAGGTCAGGTCGCGCACCGTGGAGGGATTTATCGACAAGGAAATACTCCTGTTCCCATCCCAAAGTGGCCACCACCTTGGTTACATTCTTATCGAAGTACTGGCATACATCTGTTGCAGCCGAATCCACTCGTGCCAACGCCTTCAACAAAGGCATCTTATTGTCCAACGCAAATCCTGTATAACTGATGAAGATCGTAGGGATGCACAATGTACTCTCCCAAACAAATGCTGGGGATGTTGGATCCCAAAGGGTGTAGCCCCTTGCTTCAAATGTGTTTCGAATCCCTCCGTTTGGAAACGAGCTCGCATCCGGTTCTTGTTGCACCAAAAGCGACCCGTCGAATTTCTCGATCGCACGACCGTCCCCCGTTGGGGTAATGAAGCTATCATGCTTCTCTGCCGTTGCTCCGGTTAAAGGTTGAAACCAATGCGTGTAATGCGTTGCTCCACGTGAAATGGCCCATTCCTTCAAAGCAGACGCCACTTGATCGGCAATAGAACGACTGATCGAAGTATGATTGTCCATCGCATCCAAGATGCTATCGCATGCTTCATCCGTCAAGTATTCTCGCATCGTATGCAAGTTGAATACGTTCTCACCGTAATACTGTGAAATTTTATTCGAAGGGCGCTCCCGGTGGCGCGGGGTGCGTTCTAAGACATCCTCAAGGGCTTTTTGGCGAGAAATACTCATGAAAGTCAGTTTTTTCTAATAATTTTACAAAGGTACCCCTAAGTTTTAGGGGGGTCACTCTAAATTATTTAAAAAATTACCAACAAAATCTGTTTTTTTGACACAAAATGGTCAAACAAACCAAAATATCTCGCAACAAAGATGGTTCACGTCAAGAAATCACAGAATTGACTCACTTGCGACTCACTTGCGACTCACTTGGATCCACTGCGTTGTGCGTTGCCCCACCTCATTGGCGACCGTTAATGCATAGGTTCCCGGAGGATACTCTCTCAAGGAAAGCACCAGCAGCTCACCCGAGTTCAGCCGCCTAGCTCCTTGATCTATCAATCTGCCCATGGGGTCACGCAAACTCCAGTTCGCTAACTGTCCCTCATTCCATCCATCAAGACGCACATTGAACTGCCCATCACTGGGATTCGGAAACACCTGGAACCCGAAGTGTCGGTTCGCCGCGAACTCCTCCACGCCAACCAGATTCGTTTGTAAGAAGAAAGCCTGTGAAATGGACTTACCAAAGTCCGGCTCGAAATTGATAAAATTTCCACCCGCCACTTTTTTCACACGCGTATATCCGCTCCCATCATTATTTGCCCAGAATCCCTGGCCATCATCTCCCGAATCATAAATAGTCAATCGGTAGCATCCTTGATTCAGAGACAAGGTATCTCGGAAGGTTGTATTGGCTTCTGCATAACCGCGCTCCCAAACTACGTTGCCTGCGGCATCAGTCAATTCAATGGTCGTTTCACTTGGGACTAGATTCGTTTTGGTCCAAACGATGATCCGATTGTCATCCAAATCGGAGTAGGCCCACGTTGGAACACGATGAAATCGACTGGTCGTAGCATTATTCCGAGGCTCCTGATCCAATTGACCATTGGGAGCATTAACCGCCACTTCAAAAATCAATTCTTCCTCGTTGTCTCCTTCAGAAAGAGATGGGTCGATGTAAGGCAAATCCACCACAGCGGACTCTAAAAACGCGAGTTCACCCGTCCATTGGAAGGTCGTTTCTTCTCCCCCTTGAATGCCATAATTGAATGTACAGCTCGTCAATGGTTCAGCGCCGTTGTTACGAATTATGACTTGTGGCGACTCGCAAATTGGATTGAATCGGGATTGCAACTTGTTATCTGAAGGAGCCAAAACTTCCGAGATTTCGACGTCATGCTGCATATTGGCTTCACCGTAAGCGACGACTTGGCCTTCAAAGCGATAGTTGCCATCGGGGTCATACGTAATATCATAGTCCACAGCGAATGGCTCACCCGCAGTCACAAGATTGGTCAATTCAAACTCTTTGGTATCCACTGGAGCGCCCGGACACCAGGCTGCACGGTCATAAATCCATGTTCCTCCCTGCGGATAAAGGGGATTATCTGCACATTCTCGCATGACTTCCCATGTCCACTGAGTCTCTCCGTTTACTTTAACGGAATGGGCGTTATAGCAAAACTCACCACAGTTGTTGCCCGATCCAAAGCCATGACCACTTGCACGGGTTTTGAGTTTAAACATCGCTTCCCCGGATACAGGAGTAAAGACATGATCGGTAACGTTTTCATCAAAACTGCTCAAATTATACTGCCCTTTCCAAAACGCCTCAATCCGTTTCACATCGCGAGCAGGAGTCCCTTCAATAAAGGCAAATCGCAGGTCCAATAACTCTTGCCAATTCCCAGCTTCCAACTCGACACTATCGCGCAGCATGCCCACAAAGTCAGTTACGTCGAACACCCATGTCCATCCCTCATCGCCCAAGGTGAGCCCGATGCCGTATGGCGTGATATAACGTGCCAATTCATAGCGATCGATGACATCAAATGGTGGAGAAAAGTACTCCAACGTGTCGTTGACCAGAATCACAGACGTTCCTTCAACAGGATAAGTCGCCAACAGCTCTCCTGTCGACATACGGGTTTCCATAACAGCATCATGCGCCCAAGCGTAATCCAACGCAGTCCAATTGACATCATTCCCAAATACAGCCCATTCAGACACACTGAGCGGAGGAACGGGAACTGTTCGGTCCACCTCAATGGATTCATAGGATACGGGGGTTCCGCTCAACCACGTCAGCACAGGACGCGCCGCATCAGGCATTTCGCCTTGAAGCATAAAGGCCTCAGAACCTCTGTGCGCCATCCGGCCAGCATTGCCATGAAAAAAGCCAGAGGCTCCAACGCCATCAATTTGATACCCTCCTTCAGCTTCCCAATCAAAATGCGCCTTGAGATGATCGAATTGCGGATGCTGCTCTCCAGGTGTCTGATCCATCCATTCCGCAATGGTTGTAGCGTCCAATGCTGATGCCCAGATCCTAAACTCATCGACGTCCCCTCGGTAATCATTGCCCCCACTGCCATTGCATCCGATGTGAAATCGAACCATTTCTCCGAAGGCATTGTCCAGGTCCACTCCTGTATGCCACAACAACCCATTCAAATAAATCGACATCAATCCTTCCGTTGCATTCTTCACGAATGCCCAGTGGTTCCAATTGCCTTCATACTGTTCCGTAGCGGCCGCTTGGTCAATCCGGTCACACCCACCATCATACCCGGCGTCCCAGTACACACGTCCATTGGACCAGGGAAGGTGAATATTGATCTCTCGCTGGTTCAAAGCATTGACGCCCTCGCAAATGGAGTTGTTTTCTGGCTGAAAAACTTCGTTTCCTCGCTGCCAAAATTCAACGGTGACTTCTGCTCCAATGCCATCCAATTCTAAGGCATCCACTTCGAAACGATCATTGCCGTCGAACCGAATAAAATGGCCTGCAGAAGTTGCCCGCCACGTCTTCTCTGGCGCGTCCATAGCCGGAATAACGACCGAAGCCGGGTCATTCCAAAGCACCTCATGCAATTGAAGTTCAATAATTAAATGCGCTTCACCATCCCAAATCAATGGCTCATTCCAAACAAAGCGTCCCGCGTTATTCAAATCAGATACTCCAGACGAAGCAGCAGAAGCGCCATTCCAAAAACCTACTAAGGAATCCTGAGTGGTCCAATATGCCTTCCATTGTGCACCATCCCGTTGCTCAGACAACTCCTCGATCCAAGGAAGTTCAAAACCAGCAGAAGGAGAACCATCCCACCCCATCCCCTCGAGTTCAGATGCTGCCCACAACCACTGATAACGAGCCGTTTGCGGTGAAAGACTGGCCGAACTCATGGCGTCAGACCACACGAAACTTGCGTTGGAAGCTTCTTCTGTGATGGCGACATCATCCAATTGAATCAACTCGTACAGGGTGCGAATGGTATCAGAGACCGTCCCACTTTCAGGAACATAAATCAGCGTATCTGCAACAAAATTCACATCGTCAACAAGCCAATGGGGATGGGTCAACAGGTTGCTATCCAAGGTTCCTGTGTGATCAAACAAATAATTGTACGTCAGATAATCCCACTCTCCGCACGCATAACCCGAACCTCCTGCAGTACCATCCTCAAAACACTTCAGCGTATGGTACATCAAGACCTTCTGATACGCGGTGTCATTTGTAGAAGATGGAAAATCAAACCATCGACGCCCAGGACTTTCGGAGTTGGTTGCCGGATTGTTTTGCTCTTCCCAGGTAAACGTCTGGACCCACGTGGTATCCGCTGTTTGAGCATTTCCATGCAGGGATAAACATCCTACAAAAACGAAAAAAAGACTCCCTAGGAGCAGCGAATAATGGCGATTCATTGGTGCTGATTATCAAATGAAGTAGCAAGATACATGAGACATTGTGGAATTTACATCGCTCCAACCAATCGCATGCAGTCTGCTTCAAATGCTCATCTCCTGAAAGCAGAACCGTTCTCTGTATTTGACGTGAACTTCAGGCCATTCAAGAACGGTCCGTATGAGCGGCGTACGCCTCCAGTCCGTGACGTAAACATTGAACAGCTTTTTGAATTTCTTCAAGGTTCAGTACATACGCCATGCGGACTTCTTGCTTCCCCAATTCAGGCGTCGCATAGAATCCGGTATTGGGTGCCATCATTACAGTAGACCCTTCCCAAACAAAGGAATCCAGCATCCATTGACAAAACAAATCAGCATCGTCAATGGGCAATTTTGCCACAGCATAAAAAGCACCGCCAGGCATCGGACATTCCACTCCTTCAATTTGATTCAATCCGTTTACCAACTCATCCCGACGTTTCATGTATTCCGAACGGACCGCATCGAAATAAGAATCCGGAGTTTGAAGTGCGGCTTCCGCGGCAATCTGCGCCACGGTCGGCGGGCTCAGTCGAGCCATGGCAAATTTCATTGCTGCGCTTTTCACCTCAGAGTTTCTCGTCACCAAGCAGCCCACTCGCGCTCCACACATACTGTATCGTTTGGATACGCTGTCGATCATCACAGCATGCTCTTCGATTCCCGGAATGCTCATGATGCTTCGAGGTAATTCTCCACCATAGGTGAACTCTCGATACACCTCATCGGCGAACAAGAATAAGTCATTCTTCTTGACCAGTTTTGCTAAACCCTCGAGGTCCGAATCTGCGTAATTCGTTCCGGTCGGGTTGCCCGGATTGCAAATTAAAATGGCCTTGGTTCGCTCATTGACCATGGCCTCAAAATCCTCCATCGGAGGTAGCGAAAACCCATTTTCAATCGAAGCTGTTACGTGAACGATATGGACACCCGCAATTTCAGCAAACGCATTGTAATTGGCATAAAAAGGCTGAGGAATGATGATCTCATCTCCCGGGTTTAAACAGGAGAGAAAGGCGAACATCAACGCTTCTGACCCTCCCGTTGTCACCAGGATATCTTCTGAAGTCACATTGACACCAACACCATGATAATACTCAGAGAGGCCTTTTCGATACGAGGAATACCCTTCGCTGGGGCTGTATTCTAAAACCTTTCGGTCAATGTCTCGAATTGCCTGCATGGCTATATCCGGAGTTTCTATATCCGGTTGACCAATGTTCAAATGAATCACATGGACCCCGCGCTCTTTCGCAGCATTAGCAAAAGGTGTCAGCTTCCGAATAGGGCTGTCGGGCATTCGAAGCCCTTTGTTGGATAGTATCGGCATGACTAGAAAATGAAGCCCTAAAATTAAAGAGACCGAGCCATCATACGATGGAGACCAATGTGCTCGATTTTAAATTTATCTGAAACAGATTTAAATCCCATTCGCTCATAAAAACCGAATGCAACCTCGCGAGCATCACACCAGACATACTCTATGCTTTGACGACTGCACCAAAGACAAACGTAGTCGATTATCGCTGCTGCTGCACCGTGACCTCGAACTTCTTCAACCGTCCCCATCACCCGCAATCGATACACCGAAGCATCTTTCGAGATGGCGTGAGGAAAACGCTCTGAACGTTGCTGGAACAGCGAACAAACACCCACTAATTTTCCATCCGAGTCAAAAGCACCGACATGATGCGCCCCAACTTGATCATCAATGTCAATCACACAGGAATCGGCACTCGGCAGATGCGGCCATAAAACCTCATGCCGAACAGGACGCGTCTCCGACGCCGTGATGTTCCTGATTACAAAGTCCTTTTTCATTCAAAATGCTTTTCCCAATCTCTACGATCGCGCTTTGTCGGCCGACCAACTGGACGCCCCAAATCACGCTGGGCAGCTCGGATATCTTCCCACTTCTTCACTTCTTCAGGTGCTGTAACATCCCGAGCATAGGTTTCGACAAGTGCGGCACCGACACGACTTTTTGGAAACAATAGCACTTTCCACTCAAATTGAACCGCACCCTTTCGAACCCGGATTTTTTCCTCCCCTGACAATACATGGGCTGGCTTCACCGCTTTCTCTCCTATGAAAACCTTGCCCTCACGGCAATGAGCACTAGCAAGAGATCGCGTTTTGAACACGCGAATAGCCCATAAAAATTTATCAATACGCATGCCTTCGAAGATAACCGATTCCGCTTAACTCGGCGAATCCAAATTTGTGATTTCTCGGAGTACGTCTTGCGCCATTTCGCGGTCTGTGAAATCATGCAACACACGGACAACTAGATTCTTTTGATGCCACATCAATTCCCAGGATTCGATTCCAACATCATATGCCCCACGACGGTTCATCAGCGTTTCTTTGGTATGGTCGAGAGACCGCTGGGCATCATTCGGAAGCACGCGCCATCTTCCTCAACCTATCCAAGCGCCAGCAATCACCCAACCCGTAGAAGATCGAAAACTGCGATACTCACGTTGCCACTGCAGCCCCGTCCGAGCCATGAAAAAGAGCCCCGAGATCAGTATTCCAACGACACCACAAATCCACCATTCATTGATAACAGCCGCTACAGTGCCGATGAGAGAAATCACGGCATATGGCAAGCAGGACCAACATACTCCTTCATCCCAAAGCTCGAATTGCATGCATCAAAGTTCGATGATGAGTCCCAAAGCAGGTAAAATCGCACCATTACTCGGGTCAATTTGGCGTTGATCATAAAACCCCTGCTGAGTCTGCGAGGGGACAGGCGCACCTGTCAATGGGTTTCGTGCCACATCACTGAAGTTGGGTTGCGGAACGGCCGCACCTGTTGCGTTCTGTACTTCCATGAATACATCGAGCGACCACCGCTCGAAAAACCACTTCTTGTCAATCCGGATGTCCAACTGATGGAATGCGCCATTCCGTTCTGAATTGAGTAAGCTGTAATCCAACAAAGGCCGACCGTAAAAATCCCAACTTTCAATGCTATAAGAAGCTGCATCCGTTGGCGTGTAAGGCAATCCTCCGCTGAAAAGCAAGCGCGTCCCAATTTCCCATCCATTCTCGAATTTCTTCCCTCCCGTCATGCT
>JAPKAW010000186.1 GCA_028825055.1 Flavobacteriales bacterium
TCTTCGCGGAAGCGGTAAGTAAACCCGTCTATACTTAACTGTATTTAGGCGATATTTACGGCATGCGTCGTTTTGTGTTTTCACACGGTATTACCCCTGCCTTTATGGTGCTCATTGTGCTGCACTTGTGCACTGCTTTGCTTGCTCAGGAATCGATGCAATCCACGTCCAGTATGCAGCGGGCTCACGAACTCATGATGGACAACATGAGTTATTTCTTGGATGGGGCTGTCGATGTCGATATCGTGGCGGGAGAAGTGAATTGGTCCATGAGCAGCCGTCAAGTTTTGACGCAAATGGAACGTATCGTTCGGGACATCCATGGACTTCAATCCTTAGACTACCTCACCTCTTTTCGCAACTTCTCTTCTGAGGTGGAAGAACTGATTGAGCGGGTAGACGGCTTGTCACATCGTGATTTACGTCGTTGGAGAATGGCCGCTGGATTATCGGAATCTCAGGAATGGTATGTGATGGTTCAAAGTGCTTTGGATGAGTTGAAGATGCAGATCGCGATGGAATTGAATGTGCATTATAACGCCCAGTTGAAGGAGGCATTGGATGAGGCTGTCCGGCTGCAAAATGAAGCTGGATTTGAAGTTTTTGAAGTTTCCGATTGGGATCCGCAATCGTTGTTACCACCCTTGGACTGGACGGCTTCAGTGATAACCCAGTCCGAACTTTCTTCAGTTGATGAATCGGGGTGGATTGCCTCACGCACTAATGACCAGCCTTCAATTGATGATTGGCTCCAACGGATTTTGAACGTGTTGGAATCACAGGATCAACGACTGAGACGATTGGAGGGCGAGGTTGTAGACCCCGAAGGTTGGCGTAGTCAATTGCTCCCGCTTTCTAAGGATTCTTCTTTGGAGCATTTGCACATGCCTGAATCCCTCGATATTGGATTTCCTTTGGGCTCTTCCAAATTGGGGTTGAATGCGAGGATGCAACTCCATGAAATGATGGAATTGATGGGGAGGTATCCACAAATCAGAGTCGTGTGCACAGGCCATGCAGATGCGACAGGTGAGCGCAATCAAAACTTGTTGTTGTCCAAGCAACGTGCCCTACGGGTTCAGGCGTATCTCTTAGAAACAGGAGTGGGCAGCGAACGGGTTCTTCTCAATTATTTCGGTGAAGAAAGGGAACGCCGCGCAGGCTCTCAAGATCGCCGTGTCGAGGTGGCTTTTTATTTGAAGTGAAAAAAGATAATTTCATTTGCGACCTTTGTGTGCAATCTCGCACGGATGAAAATAATATGTATCGGACGGAATTACGCGGATCACGCGACTGAACTGGGCAATTCCATCCCTTCAGAGCCGTTGTTTTTTTTAAAACCTGACAGCGCCATTTTGGCACATCGCCATCCATTTTATTTACCTGATTGGTCACAGGAGATCCATTACGAGGTTGAGTTGTTGGTCCGAATTAGCAAGTTGGGAAAGTCCATTGCTCCCGAATTTGCACATCGATATTACGATGCCATTTCATTGGGCATTGACTTTACGGCACGTGATATACAAGCGGAAGTCAAGGCGAAGGGGCATCCTTGGGAAAAAGCCAAGGCATTTGACGGTTCAGCTGTGATCAGTCGAGAATGGTTGCCCTTAGATTCTAATCAAAAGGGCGTTCTAAACAAGCGTTTCCGATTGGAGCGTAACGGTGAGGTTGTCCAGCAAGGGCAGAGCAAGGACATGCTATTCGACATCGATCAACTGATTGCTTACGTTTCGAAATTCATGACGTTGAAATTGGGTGATGTTATTTTTACAGGGACACCGTCTGGCGTGGGTCCCGTGACGCCTGGAGACAATTTAGAAGGCTTTCTAGAGGACCGTTCAATGTTTCGTGTTCCCATCCGCTGATAACCACGATGCGCATCTTTTTTATCGGATACATGGGCGCTGGCAAAAGCCACACAGCAAAACGGCTAGAAGAAGCTACGGGACGAAGTTGTGTTGATTTGGACTCCACGATTGAAGAGCATATGGGCCTCAGTATTGAAGCGGCATTCGCGCAGAGAGGAGCGGCGTTTTTTCGCAACCAAGAAGCACTCGTTTTAGATCAAGTAATCAGCGATTCAACGATCGAAATTGTCTCTTGTGGTGGTGGCGCTCCGTGTACAGAAGGAGCGGCACGCCTTTTGACAGGAGCGGGCCATGTGGTGCATTTGGATCCCCCCATCGATGTTCTGATTCCACGATTGCTGTCGAATCAGAATAGGCCTCTTCTGATGCGCTCGGGAGGTGCGCTAACTGAACTTGAAATCAAAGCCCATTGGGAGGGTAGGAAGTCTTGCTATGCTTTTGCGCATGAGCGGTTGGTTCATCCCGTTTCCGATCGCGATATCCAACGCTGGATCGCTCTCTTCGAATAAGATTAGTCCATTAAATCTGCGGTGTCCCGGTCAGAGGGGGTGGCGTGAATCTCAATGGCAATGTGTTCCTTGAGGTTCGTGCTCAACGACAATCCACAAAAGTCAGCTCTCACAGGGAATTGTCTGTGAATCCGATCGGTCATGACCGCTGTTGCGATGCGTTTGGGCCCCGCACTGAGCAAATGGTTCACGCCGTAGATGAGTGTTTTTCCGCTATTCAGCACGTCATCTATGAGGACGATATGCTGGTCCTTGAATGCCGTGAGATCAACGCTGCACGTGATGGGTTCACTCAAGGGGTTGGCCTTGTGAAGGTACACGGTCGCTGTGTGCAGCGGCATGTCACAAATGGACTTCAAAATAAGCGCAAGTCGATGTCCCATCATCTCACCATTGCCTGCAATGCTGACAACGTGAAGCGAAGGCGCTGTGAAAAATTCTTCAGCAATCTGTCGCGCAATGCGCTGCAACTTGCGTTCGATCTGGTTGGCGTTTAAAATTTGAGTGCGGGCCATGAGTTCAGTTGGGAGTGATGTTCTGAAAATCTGATTTAGCGGTCTTTTTCAAATACAGCGACGGCTTCCACATGCGAGGTGTGCGGGAATTGATCTACAAACTTCAAAGACGTCATTGAATAGCCAAATTCACGCAGTGTATTCACATCGCGTGCTTGCGTAGCAGGATTACAAGAGACATAGACCATTTTGGGGGCACCCAACCGGATAACCTTTCTCAACGTTTTGGGTGAAATTCCGTTGCGAGGCGGGTCCAAAACAATGGTTCGGATGCGGCCAACGTACTCGGGGAATTCCAAGAGGAATTTCCCGACATCGGCAGCGTGAAATTGGACGCCAGTTGTCCCATTTTTTTCGGCGCTTTTCTTTGCGTTTTCAATCGCATCTGCAACAATGTCGACGCCGATCACCTTCATTCCGGTATGCCGAACAAGGAGCTGTGCGATGGTTCCGGTACCGCAGAACAAATCCATGACAACGTCTTGTTTTGCTTGCGTTGCTGTTCCATGGTGAAGGGTGTCATTGGCGGGGTCAATCGCGGCGATGACTTCAGCGTACAAACGTTCGGCGCAGGATGGGTTGGTTTGGAAAAAGCTTGACATGCTGATGTCAAACTTTAACCCGTGCATGGATTCGGTAATGATGCTCTTTCCAAAAATCAATTCACTGCTTCCTTCCCGAGACTCAACGCGCTCTCCGGTACTATCGTTTACGCTGTGCAGAATCCCCGCAATTCGATCACCGAACAGCTCGTGCATTTTATCGATGAAGGCCTCTCTCGAAAACTCTTTGATGCCGGTGGAGCTGGTCACCAGATTGAACAACAAGGTGTCGTCAGCGATGCTCTTTCGAACGACCAAAAAACGAAAAAAACCAACGCGCTGCGGCGGATGCCAAGGGGGAAGCCCGGTCGCTTCGAACCAGTCGCGTAAGAGGTGAAGTTGATTTTCAACGGACTCATCAAATAATCCGGAGTCTCCGTCAAGGTTTTCGACTGCCCACCACGTCCCGCGTCTTTTGAATCCGAGACCGAAACCGTCAATTTTCTCTCCGCTTTCAGGGTCATGAAGGATTGCTGAAAAGCTGTACTCCATTTTATTCCGGTAGTGCCAGTGTTTGGGAGAATCCACAAATCCACGGTAAACCGACTGGACATCCTCTACTGCTCCGATGCGACGATAGAGTTCCAAAGCAGTGTCTTCTTTGAGCTTTTTCTGCAGTGCAATGGGGACGTGCGTGTACGGTGCGCCTGAAATGTCTTGAAAACCTGGTTCGATTTCCTCAGGTGCTCGTTCGAGAACCTCTTCTAAGCGGCACTCGGCATGTTTCGACTTGCACTTGACCACCCTACAACGGACCAATTGTCCTGGGAAGGTGTTTTGGACAAAGATGACGAACGGGCCCTTTTCCGTGGGT
>JAPKAW010000187.1 GCA_028825055.1 Flavobacteriales bacterium
GCCATTCGAAAATTTGATTCCTTTTCATGAGAGTGCAAAGTAGCAACTGAAGTAATTTCGAACACAAGAACATGGTACCACACGACGAACATTCTCCACTTCAGCACACCGGAATCGGCGAAGGACGCATCGAAGTCGTCTGCGGCCCGATGTTTTCCGGGAAAACTGAAGAGTTATTGCGAAGGGTCCGGCGCGCTCAAATAGCCCGCCAGCCTACGCTTATTTTCAAACCAGCAACAGACACACGCTACAATAAAGATGCTGTTACATCTCACGATTCCAACGCATTGCCCTCTGTAACAGTCAAGGATAGCCCGTCAATTCTTGCGCATTTGCAAGCTCTTGAACGGCCGGTGACCGTCGTTGCCATTGATGAAGTTCAGTTTTTTGACCAAGATTTACCTGCTTTGTGTACGTTTCTCGCCAATCAAGGCATTCGCGTTATTGCCGCAGGACTGGACTTAGATTTTACAGGGGAGCCCTTCGGGTGCATGCCTGAGTTGCTTGCACGTGCTGAAGAGGTCACAAAATTGCATGCTGTTTGTATGGAAACAGGTCGACCAGCGCACTTTTCACATCGGATTTCTGGCGGCGACACCACTGTAGAGATTGGTGAAAAAGATCTCTATATCCCGTTGACGAGACAAGCATTTGTAGAGGCCCGTAAACAAAGCGGTAGAGACTCCGAAGCGGAGCGCTCATGAATATTGAAGCCTGGCGCCAGTGGATCTCTGGTAAAAAAGTGCTTTCAACGAATGCCTCGGTTGAGTCAAGGGAGCCTTTACAGGTTGCTTTTGACAGCCGTCTTTTGTCAAGCCCCCTTTTCGCACACACCTTGTTTGTTGCTATCAAAGGCGGCTGGCACGATGGGCATGACTTTCTTGAAGAGGCCCATTCCGCAGGGGTGCGGTTCTTTCTCGTAAAAGAAGGCGTTGCTCTCCCTGCTCTCCCTGATTCGGACGTTGTCGCAGTTACCGATGTCATTCAAGCATGGCAATCGATCGCTTTTGATTGGCGAGTGCGCTGGGGAAAGCCTGTCATCGCCATTGCAGGAAGCAACGGCAAAACCACCGTCAAAGAGTGGTTGGCCTCTTTGCTCGCACCGGCAGTGCATGTTCACAGCAGTCCACGAAGCTACAATAGCCAAATTGGCGTTCCTGTATCGCTTTGGGACTTGAGCAAAAATCATACAGTTGCGCTCATTGAAGCGGGCATCTCCATCCCTGGTGAAATGGAACGACATGCTCAAACCATTGGCCCGGATTTTGGAGTGCTCACCCACATAGGCACCTCGCATTTAGAGTCGTTCAAAAACGAAAACCACCTCCTAGAGGAAAAACTAACGTTGTTCCGGTCGTGCCAATGGGTTGCTATGCCCGAATCATTGAGTGAAGCTAATGACCGGTTAACCGAACGCGGATGTCCGGTCATTACGTGGGGCTCATCAGAACACAGCAACCTCAATATTAACAGCCTACCCACCTCTTCAGGTCGGGTTATTCGGGCAACATGGAACGGTGTCGCTTACGATTGGCTTCTGCCATTTTCGAGCGAAATTGGATTCCGTAATGCCATGACAGCTGCTTTGGTCGCTCTCCAATGGGGTGTCGACGGGAACCAAGTCGGTGCTTCACTAATCCACCTGCAAGACCTGGATATGCGGATGCAGCGGTTGCGCTCACGCAGCGGTTCTTGGGTGCTCTCGGATGCCTATACGAACGATTGGGACGCGCTAACATTGGCTTTAAACGACCTTGATCAACTTCCCGGTCCATTTCCAAAGTCCGCCATCATTGGTCCGATTCCTGGAATGAATCAATCTGACCCCTTGAGGCTCGTCAAGCTCGTAGAAAGCTCATCCATCCAACATTTGTGGCTCATTGGACCGACCTGGGAGTCAAAATTGCGCGGTGCTTTTCCCAAGGGTTTACGCGTGGCGTACTTCTCCTCTACCGAAATGGCCTTGGCACATCTGCAAAAACATCCAAACGAGTTTTTCAAACAGCACGTACTCATCAAGGGTCCGCGTGTA
Organism: Flavobacteriales bacterium; assembly: GCA_028825055.1. Lineage (GTDB taxonomy): Bacteria > Bacteroidota > Bacteroidia > Flavobacteriales_D > Sanyastnellaceae > UA16. Next base: position 2,033 of record JAPKAW010000187.1, read on the forward strand.
GAGAAATTCGAACAGTTCCACCCCTTGCTCTTGCAGCGTGGGCATATGACACAACTAAATTTAGATCTCGAGGCGGTCGCCTACAATTTGCGCACTTTCAAGGCGCACATTCGGGAATATGCTGGGGTTGACACCTCGATTCTAGCAGTCATTAAGGCTTCGGGGTATGGCACAAATGGTCCGGCGATGGCACGTTTGCTTCAGTTCCACGGAGTCGACCTCATGGCCGTTGCGTGCACCGAAGAAGGAGTGGAAATTCGGCAACATGGATTGTCCATGCGGATTTTAGTCCTCAATCCAGAGCCCGATACGTTCAGCGCCTTACTGCAATACCGTCTTGAGCCAGGATTACACAACTTCGACCAGTTGGATTTGTTTTCAAAGGCGGTTGAAGCCGCTGGTCAGACCGTTCCGTGGCCCGTTCACATTAAAATTGATACCGGAATGCATCGTCTTGGGTTCGACCCACCGTCATGGCCGTTGTTACGCTCCACATTGGATCACAACCAAACGCTCGAGGTCAAATCCGTTTTCAGCCATTTGGCCAGCGCCGACGACCCCACTCAAGACGCGCGAACTTTGGAGCAATTCTCGTCGTTTGATCTTGCGGTGAATTCTCTTGGAGACGAAAACAGGAGCTTTAAAACACACATTTTAAACACGGCCGGACTCATTCGTTTCCCTACATTTTCTGGAGATTATGTCCGCATAGGTATCGGTTTATTCGGGGTCCGAGTCGCAGACATCCCGGGCACTTGGGAGCTGCGGCCAGCCATTCAATTCACTACGGTAATTTCCACCATCCACAGCATCCCTCCTGGCGAAGGGGTCGGTTACGGGATGACAGACACGAGCGATACACTGCGTCTCGTCGCCACGCTTCCAGTTGGTTATGCCGATGGGTTTCCAAGGCACTTAAGTCACGGGAAAGGGCACGTTGCAATCCATGGAAAGCTCGCCCCCGTCGTGGGGAAAGTATGCATGGACATGGTGATGGTCGATGTTACGGATATCGCAAATGCGCAACCCGGTGACGCTGTCGAACTGTTTGGATCCACTATTTCTATTGAATCTTTCGCAGCGGCGGCCGGCACAATACCCTATGAGATTTTAACCCGCATACCCGCAAGAGTGCACCGTACGCAAAGCGGAAATTAAGCGCTTAGACAGCCTCCTTCTTTCCGTACTTGTAAATCATGCGGTTGATCCACCAGTACATCACAGGAACGATGATCAGCGTCAAGAACGTCGCAAACGTGAGGCCGTATATGATGGCCCAACTCATCGGCTTCCAGAACACATTGTTGTCACCTCCAATGTAAATGCGCGGATCATACTCCGTAATCAACGTGACAAAATCGATGTTCAGCCCGATGGCCAAAGGCAACAAGCCCAAGATGGTTGTAATCGCAGTCAGTAGTACTGGACGCAGTCTTGTTCGGCCACCCGAAACAATGGACTCCACCACTTCACTGAAGGGCAAGTACTCGCCAACACCTAATTCGTTCCGTTTTCGTTCCCTCAATAAATCCGTGTAGTCGATCAGAACAATCGCATTGTTGACCACCACACCCGCTAAGGAAATGATCCCGATCATCGTCATGATAATGACAAAATCCATCTGGAAAATCACCAATCCGAGCAACACTCCGATCAAGCTAAAGAACACGCTGAACCCAATGATAAATGGCGTTGTGATCGAATTGAACTGGGCTACGATGATCAGAATAATCAAGAAAAGCGCTAGTAACAGCGCTCGAGACAAGAAGGCCATTTCCTTCGCTTGCTCTTCCTGTTGTCCCGTAAAGGCCCACTGAATACCCTCTGGGGTATCAAACCCTGCCAATTCAGCCTTCATTCCTTCCACGATTTCATTGGCATTGGCCCCTTCCAAAACATTGGAGCTCAATGTGATGATCCGATCCATGTCCTTTCTTTTGACACTGCTAAACGTGGTGCTTCGTTTTGCGGTAGCAACAGCGCTGATCGGAACCTCCTTGATCTGACCGTCCGAAGCGCTTCGGAAGATCACCTTCTGGTTCATCAAAGCGTCCACATTGTTGCGCGCAGATTCTTCGAAGCGCACATTGATGGGGTAGTCGTCTTCACCGTCTTTGTAGGTGCTCACCTCACGGCCAAACAACGCCGTTCGAATGGTCATGCCAATGTTTTGAGTCGACAAGCCATAATTCCGTGCCTTGGTTCGGTCAATGGTAATGGGCAATTCAGGCTTTCGCTTGTCCACATCAATCTTGAGCTCTTCCACAC
>JAPKAW010000188.1 GCA_028825055.1 Flavobacteriales bacterium
GCCGTTCCTCATCCAATCCAGAGAACTGACAGTGCATGAACTGGCTTTCGATGCCGCATTGGTCTTGATTGGAACCAGTGATAGCATTGACGTTGTTGCAGATCCTATTACACACAACGCATCCGGGACATCCTTGGGCGGGCGCATAATGGACCTAATGGACGACGCTTGGTCCTTACGATGATGCGTTCTTCACAATCACATAGACAAACGTGGATTCTCTGCATCCTTGCCTTGGCCTGCTTGACAAGTTGTGAACGCTGTCAAGAAGCCGAGTGCGAAGGGGCTGACTGCAATCCAGCAGCAACACCCTATGTGCTTGAAATCCCTCCATTTTTCCCTCCGATGGACATTCCCCCGGACAATCCGTTGACCGTGGAAGGGGTGCATCTTGGACGGATGCTTTTTTGGGAGAAATCACTTTCACAGGATGGAAGCATGAGTTGCGGCAGCTGTCATCTTCCTGAGCATGGATTTTCCGATCCGAACCCCTATAGCACTGGCATAACCGGCGCTCAAGGACTTCGAAACGCTATGGCTTTGATCAACATCGGCTGGGCCTCCAACTACTTTTGGGACGGCCGGGGGGCTTCGCTGGAAGAGCAGATTCTCGAACCGGTTTCCCATCCCGATGAAATGGCGATGCCATGGCCCGATGCCGTCGCGAAGTTGCAAGCTTCGACCGAGCCAGTGAATTATCCAAACCTGTTCCTCAAAGCTTTTGGGACAGCTGAAATCAACTCCGAATTGACCACAAAGGCCATCGCTCAATTCTTGCGAACGATGATCTCAGCCGATTCCAAATTCGATCAGTGGAGGAGAGGCGAAACCTCTTTAAGTGATGAGGAGTTTGCCGGTTATGAGATTTTCCTGCGTGAAGGCGGCGATCCAGAAACCACCCCTGGAGGTCAATTTGGCGGGGACTGCTTCCATTGCCATGGAGAGGCCGGACTGCAATTCAGTGATTATTTGTTCCGAAACAATGGCCTGGACAGCACGTTTGTCAATGATGCTGGCCTCGCAGGTGTCACTGGAATGCCTTTAGATTCGGGTCGGTTCAAAACACCAACCTTACGAAACGTCTCACTAACAGCGCCTTACATGCATGACGGCCGTTTCATCACGTTGGAAGAAGTCTTGGACCACTACAATACAGGAGGCGTACCTTCGACAACGATAGATCCCTTTATGAAATACACCACCGGGGGACTCACTCTCAGCCCTGTTCAAAAGACTCACCTTCTGGCTTTTCTTGAAACTCTGACGGATACGTCATTCATAGCGGCTAGTCAATTCCAAGATCCACATTGAAGTTAGAACTCGAGGAACAGCTTGCTTGGTCCAAAAAATACCGCCGGAAGGTTCATGCGCTGTTCCAACGATGGATGCGCAAGCCCCCTCGTGACTTGGACGCCATATTTCATGAGCGGCACGATGAAGTCTTTGAAGATGTGGATTGTCTGGATTGCGGCCATTGCTGTAGAACAACGAGTCCCATATTCAAAGCGCGTGACATTGATCGCATTTCCAAGTCCCTTCGGATGAAAATCGGCGCATTCAGTCAAAAGTATTTGAAAATGGATGACGAAGGGGATTGGGTTTTGCAAAAATCCCCATGCTCTTTCTTGGATGAAGGAAGTAACTCCTGCACCATTTATGATGTCCGTCCTCAAGCGTGTGTCGAATATCCACACACCAATCGAAAACAGATGTCGGGCATTTTGGCGATTACTGAAGAAAACGCACACGTTTGTCCAGCGGTATCCAGCATGGTTCAAAAGATTCTAGAGGCGGGAGTAGGTAGAAAATAACCTCGTTTTCTGTAACCCCACGGGTTCTTCTGCGTAAAACGCGGTATGATCCGCTCAATTTTCATCTCATTCTTACTCTTGATGTGCTTTACGGCACCTCGATTGACATTGGCTCAATGCCCTCAGGTATTGGGTTCTGCTGGGGAAAGCACCAGCAATCCCGTTTGGTACAATTGCACAGATGCTTTAAACATCTTGGCCATTGAAGCCTCTTCTTCATGGAGCAATTTGGTAGTCGACTGGGGAGACGACAGCCCATTGCAAACCTATGGAGCCTTTGGGTCAGGAGACCCTGCGATAACTCACCCTTTTGTAGCGGGTAACCCTCATTATGAGGTAACGCTTTCTGAGGCTGACGGATCCTGTGCTATTGAGGGACTTTATTATGCCGGTGCTCCCGTAAGCGATTTCTGGAGCAGCTCAAATGTCATTTGTCAGGGAACGGCTGTTCAGTTTCACCAAGAAACGAGCGGACCTGGTATTCAATACAAGTGGAATTTCGATGTGAACCCTGTGTTCCTAACTACAGCAACAGGTAATGTGAGCTTTACATTCCAGAACCCTGGAGTTTATGAAGTTCAGAGCGTCGTTCTCTACACTGGCACTGAGGCCGCGTGTTCCGATACGTCTAGTGTAACGGTGTACGTGCTTGATCGTCCCGATGCGGAGATTGTCTTGTCAGCGGTCGAAGCGTGCGGTGCAGCTCAAATTAGCGGAGAAGCGATCTCAGCCAATACATTCCAATACGTTTGGTCTTTTGGTGTGTCCCCTTATTTTCATGCGGGCAGCACATTGGATGCCATCGATTTGAATGGCCCTGGAACCTACCCTATTTCGTTGGAAGTCACAGGCAGCAATGGATGTCAGACATCTCTTCAGGAAACTGTAACCATTCAACCGGAGCCCGTTGCTGCGTTTGAAATTGAAGCGGTATGCATTGGAGAACCATCCAACTTTTTCGACACGTCTACCATTCAATTTGGAACCGACATTATCGGTTGGTACTGGCAGTTTGGTGATGGACAGACCAGCTACCTTTCCAACCCGAGTATCGATTATGCTTTTGCCGGAGACTACCAAGTTTCATTAACCGTAAATACTCCAGAGTGTTCGTCTACGTTCATCGACACCCTTTCAGCACATGCCCTTCCAACGCTTTCAGCTACCGCTGATATATTGGAAGGATGTTCGCCTTTATTAGTGGATCTCGAAGCAACCGGAACCCTGAACCCTTCATTTACTTGGGATTTAGGAAATGGAACTACGGAAGAAGGAGAACAGTTGACGCATGCTTTTGAAACGGCCATTGGCAACGATCCCACGCACATCATTTCGGTTACAGCCACTTCGGTTAATGGATGTTCAGCGACAGAGAGCTTGAGCGTGATTGCTCATGCCCCAGCTTTATCGGCATTTTCTGTGAGCACAGAATCTGCTTGTGCTCCTTCTCAACCCACAATCAACAATCAATCTGAAGGGGCAACCTCTTACGAATGGCTCATTGATGGGGTTGCCGCAGGCAATGCTACCAATCTTAGCCACACCTTTGAAAACACCTCCGCTTTTTTGCAATCCAGTTCATTGGAATTGATTGCCAATGCGAGCAATGGCTGTCACGACACCAGCATGGTGACGATGGAGATCTTTCCGGAAGCTGACTTTTCTTTCAGCTTGACAACAGACTCTGTATGCTCTCCACTGGGCATTACCATGCCAGCCATCTTCAATGCTTCCACATTCAACTGGGACTTTGGTAATGGTGAAACATCGAACGAAGCACAGCCTCACATGTATCTCGCCAATGAAACAAGTGAATTGCTTGCTTCGACGGTCGTGTTCTCGGGAACATCGGCATTTGGATGCATTGATACACATGAACAGACGGTATACGTGAAGCCACAACCGGTTGCTGAAATTGCCTTGGCTTCTGCCGATGGTGGATGTGCTCCTTTTGATGCACTGTTTAACAACAACAGCATCAACGGGGATGTCTACACGTGGAACTTTGGTGATGGATCGCTGGAGGCGCAAGCCAACGGTGATGTGAACCACGCATTCCAAACCGGAAGCGAAACAGCCAACTACACCGTGACCATGACGGCAACTGATGCCTTGGGTTGTGCGGATACTACAACAGAAACTGTAACGGTATTCCCTGCGGCTAACTTCAACTTGCAACTCGCTGTGGATTCGGTGTGTTCACCACTCGTGATCACCATGCCAACCATTGAAGGTGCGCAAGACATCACCTGGAACTTCGGTGATGGAACTTCTTCTAACGAGATCAATCCAACCCACACCTGGGCCAACAACTCCGACGAATTGCTTTCTGCTTTGGTTTCTTTCGAGGGACAAACGGCAGACGGATGCTTCGGTACGGCCACAGCCATGGTGCATGTGAAGCCACAACCAGTTGCTGAAATTGCCTTGGCTTCTGCCGATGGTGGATGTGCTCCTTTTGATGCAC
>JAPKAW010000189.1 GCA_028825055.1 Flavobacteriales bacterium
GTTGAAACGTGGAAGTTGTCAGAAGTGCTGGTTGCACTGAAAGAGGCCCATCCATATGAGGAGGTTGCACACAGTATTTGGACTTTGACCAATACAAGTGGACATGTTGGAAGTGGTATGGTCGGAGAATTGTTAGCTCCCATGCCGGAAGAGGTTTTCCTGGATCAGCTCAAGAAAAACTTAGGATGCGCTGCCGTTCGGCATACCAAATTGCAAGGGAAGCCTATACGTAAAGTCGCTGTTTGCGGGGGTTCTGGGAGTTTTTTATTGCCCGATGCTATTCGTTGTGGAGCCGATATGTTTGTAACATCCGACTTCAAATACCATGAGTTTTTTGGGGCTGAAGACCGCCTTGTTATTGCTGATGTGGGGCACTACGAAAGTGAATGGCAAACAACGCACTTGATTGTGAGTCGCTTAAGCAATAAATTCACTAATTTTGCAGTCCATTTGGCAGAGGCCAATCCGAATCCTATTCACTATCGCTGACCCATACCATGGCAAAGAAGACCACTGTTTCTACCGCTGAAGACAAGCTCCGGGCACTTTATGACTTGCAACTGATTGATTCACGCATCGACCGTATCCGTGTGGTACGTGGTGAATTGCCGTTGGAAGTCGAAGACCTCGAAGATGAGATTGCCGGATTACGCACTCGATTGGAACGCCTCGAAGAGGAAGTTGATTTAATGAACCAGCGTGTTGCTGCTTACAAGAATCAAATTGAGGAGAGTAAGGGCTTGATCACGAAATACACGGAGCAACAAAACAATGTCCGTAACAATCGGGAATTCGACTCTTTGAATAAGGAGATTGAATACCAAACGTTGGAGATTGAGTTGTGCGAGAAGAAAATCCGTGAGTGCTTGGCACAACTGGATCAAAAAGGTGAATTGGTTATTTCTAGCAAGGAAAAAGTTGAAATGCGTGATGCAGATCTCGTAGGAAAGCGTTCCGAGCTGGCCGAAATCATTTCTGAGACTCAGGCAGAAGAAAACGTACTAACTGAGTTGAGCGATAAGATGTCCTCTAGCATTGAAGCTCGATTATTGGCGAGCTACCAGCGCATTCGCAACTCTGCGAAAAACGGATTGGCAGTGGTTCCAATCGAACGTCAAGCGTCTGCTGGTTCTTATATCAAGATTCCACCACAACGTCAGATTGACATCGCGCAGCGCAAGCGCATTATCGTGGATGAGCATAGTGGACGGATCTTAGTGGACAAAGAGTTAGCCGAAGAGGAGCAGGTTCGCATCGATACTCAGATTACGAAGGCCATTGCCAAGATGAAGAAATAAGAAGGGCCCGGTCCCTCGAAGGAATTGAAAACCCTGTTTACCTCTGGTAAGCAGGGTTTTTTTATGGCCTTAACTGGCGAAAAACGACAGGTATGTAGCAAGGGTCAATACCGAGGGTGGCTTACATCCGGAACCCCAGAGCGGCCACCACCATGCCATGGGAGTTACCGACTTTGGCGGCGTCGACGAGGTCAGGGGAGAACAAGTAAAGGTCTTGTTCGGTCCAGCTGCGACGATAAGTCATAGCACCGTACCATTTGTCAGAGCGGACCCCCCAACCGAAACTGACTTGGTAACGTTTGGCGTTGGCTTCGACTTGTGCGGCATTGGTGTAGGGCGATGTTTCCATGCCCGCTCCAAAGCGCAGTCGGAATACTTTTTGAATGCGAAATTCGGCTCCAACACGTGCCATTCGCGACGTGCCGTAGACTGCTTGTAGGGCTTCATTTTCCGCATCAAACGCATAGGCGCCGTCTGGTGAAAAAGCGCTTTTTCGTAACGCACCCGTGGCATAGTTGACGACTTCGTAATCAGCACTGATGATGCCGCCCTTGCCTAACAGGAAGCCAGCGGAGGCCAAGAAACGCGATGGCGTTACGATGACGTATTCGAATTGATTAAACGGGGACAGTACCTCGTATTCTCCTCCATCGTCGAATATGCTCGTAATACCCGTGGAATAATTATCTGTCAGGCTGAGTCTGGAACGGCTATGGTAGGCGGCTCCTATTCGAAGCCAAGGTGAAGGAACGGCAATCAAGCCCACTTTCACATTGATACCGCTTCCTTCGATTTCTAAATTTTCGCGGAGGGTCCATTCGCTGAGCTCCAAAGAGTCCACGAGGGGTACTTCCCGGTGTCGGGTTTCTTCACTGAAATCTACATTGACGATACCGAGGGTTATGCCGACATAAACAACTTCGGACAGGCCCGATCCAAAGCCAATGTTCGTTTCTGACAGTTGTCCTGTTCTGTCAATGTTTTTGCTTGTTCGAGCGCCACCTTGAGGTATGGCCGAAATGTAGGAAGTAGGGTTACCATTGGGGTGCGGGTCGAGCAAATAGGTGTCCCAAGCGAGGGCTGAGGTGAAAGGAAACGTGGCGTTGAGGTCACTAGAGGAATACCCTTGTGCCTGTCCAAGAAAAGTTGAAAGCAGACTGTTTTCGAAGGGGATGTCCTCGATTTCAATGCTTTGGTTATAATTGGCGCGGCGTGTGTGGGTTACGGCTAGTGTGGACACCGGCCAGTCTGGATTGACCGATGGATAGCTCAACGCGATGCCTATGTTGGTCGTTGAACCGCTGATTTTGCTGGCATTTCCAAATTGACCCGCAATGCTAATCTTGGTCTTTTGTGATGCAAAACCGGTGGTCATGCCGACATCCCCTCGGCGGTACATCCCTAATCCTGCGGGGTTGCCCGTGAGGCAGGAGAGGTCAGCGCCCAACGCTCCAAACGCTCCTCCCATCCCCATGGTTCTCGCAGAACCCAATGATTCTTGGTAACTATAACGGAAGACGTCGTCTTCATTTTGACACCAAGTATAGGATGTGAAAAACACCAATCCCAGGGCCATTAAACAGCTTCTTACTTCCTCCATCTTACTGAATCAGTGGCCTCCACCTCGGCTAGAACGGCTAGAGCGGGTGGTTCCTGCAGGGCGGCTTGATCCGCTGCTGCTATTGTTCTTTGGGCGAGCAGATGAGTTGGAATTGTTTCTTGGGGTCGGTGTGGTGGAGGGTTGCGAACTGCTCCATGAACTGGTCTGAGTTGCACGCGTTCGATTCCGTGTTTTGTTCCTTTCAGGTGCAGTTCGTCCGCTCGGGTTCACCTCCGCTGGGGAGTTCAGTGGAGCGGAAGGGGATTCCAACCACCGATTCGCTCCAGGCGTATTTTCAGAGTTGGTCGCGGCGGGCGTCTTATCAGAGGCTGAGGCCGCATTCGAAGGAGACCAGCTTGCATCACCAGAAACAACTTCGTCTTTGGGACGGTTTAGCAATCCCCCGGTGTAATTGCTTCCTCCGGCTGTATTGCTCATAATTGGAGTGCGGGTATATCCTGTCACCGTGCTGCCTCCTTGGTCGCTGTCGTTCCCCGTCCAATTGCCGTAGTTATAGGGGCTGTATCCACCACCGTAAGGGTTAAATCCGTTGTAACCTCCATATGAATTGTATCCTCCGTAAGCGTAGGGGTTGTACCCCCCGTATCCTCCGTAAGGATTGTAGCCAAAGCCCGAATTGCCGTATCCCATGCCGCCATTGGGGTTGTAGCCAAACCCACTGTTCATATACGGGTCGTATCCATTGGACATACCATAACCAAAAGGGTTGCATCCCGAAGAAAGTCCCATACCCCATTGCAAGGCATTTTGATTATTCATGAAACTCGGTCGATAGCCCGGGATCGTGCCATTCGCTTGAGATGAACGAGTTGGATCATAATAATCACTTCCAGACTCCTCTTCATAACCTGCTTCTTCCAGGGCGAATGCGAGGTATTGTGCATCGGTCACAAACTCCTCTCCACGGCTCAAATAAAGCTCGTCATTTTCCAAAGTGCCCATGTTGGGGACGGAAGCGCATCCTGAAAACATGAGTGCAACGCACGCGCCAAACATCGAAATAAACCAGGTATTTCGCAGGTCCAAAGTCAAGAGTGAGCGGTTGGCCATGATGAAGAGGGGGTTAATCCGTTGTAAGGTAAGAAAATTCGGTATTTTCGCGGTACCAAAAGGTGTTATGTCCTCTAGACTTGCACAAACCATACCAAACAATTCGAACAGCTCCATGGCATCCAAATTGACCTCTCGCGAAGCAGATTACAGCCGGTGGTACAACGAACTCGTTGTACAAGCCGATCTCGCACAACACAGTGATGTGAAAGGATGCATGGTGATCAAGCCCTATGGTTTTGCCATTTGGGAGCGAATGAAGGATGTGTTGGACGGCATGTTCAAAGAGACGGGCCACGTCAATGC
>JAPKAW010000190.1 GCA_028825055.1 Flavobacteriales bacterium
CCCCCCTAAGCGACACACCCAGTTTCGCAAGGAAGACGGCACGCTGCATTACGAGCAGTTGTTCGGAACCATCGGGTTTGTCGGGATGAGTTCGTTACTCTACCACTTGCATCGACCAACGATGGTTAAGCGCGTCGGTCAATCCGTCGATGTGCGGCCCCAAGCTGCCGTTGAGAACAATCTATTGAGTCGAAAGCTCGAGGGGTTTCAGGTGAAACCGAACGATGACTATTTCAAGAGTCGCGTCCCCGTGCTATTTAATAGCGACGTCACTATTTTACTTTCGGCACCGTCCAAAAGCATGGCGGAAGACGCCTTCTACAAGAATTCCGATGGCGACGAAGTCGTTTTTGTCCATGAGGGCTCTGGAACACTGCACACCATGTTGGGTCAAATCCCCTTCAGCTCGGGAGATTACTTGGTCATTCCACGAGGAATCATCCACCGGTTCGCGTTTGATTCCAGTGCAAATCGCTTGTTCATAACCGAATCTGCTCATCCTGTTTATTCTCCAAAGCGTTACCGCAACCACTTCGGACAATTGTTGGAACACAGTCCGTATTGCGAGCGTGACCTCAGGCCGCCTTCGAAGTTGGAGACACACGACGCCCTCGGATCATTTACTATTCGGATCAAGAAACAGGGTCAGCTTCACGACTACGTCTATGCATCTCATCCCTTTGATGTTGTCGGGTGGGACGGGTATCACTTCCCTTACGCCTTATCCATTCACGATTTTGAGCCCATTACCGGTCGGGTTCACCAGCCGCCACCCGTGCATCAGACATTCGAAACGGACGCGTTTGTTATTTGCAGTTTTGTCCCACGCTTGTATGATTACCATCCACAGTCCATCCCGGCGCCTTACAACCATTCGAACATCGATTCTGACGAAGTCTTGTACTATGTAGAGGGCGATTTTATGAGCCGAACCGGTATCGATCGCGGCTACATCTCGTTGCATCCTGCAGGCATACCCCACGGTCCGCATCCGGGGACGTATGAAGGCAGCATTGGGAAAACCAAAACAGAAGAATTGGCAGTCATGGTTGATACATTCAAACCGTTGCAAGTCACGGCGCAAGCCTTGGCCATTGAACACCCGGATTACCACAGTTCTTGGCTTGAGCCTGGAATGAACCCCGAAGACTAACCCCATGAGTAACACCTCTCCTGAATTGAAAAAAGTCGTTGCAGAAGCGGATGATTTCTTGCCTTTGCTCGGTACGGACCACATCGAATTGTATTGCGGAAACGCAAAACAGAGCGCGTATTATTACATGGCAGCCTGGGGATTCCAGCCGCTCGCTTTTTGTGGTTTAGAGACCGGCGTTCGAGATCGTGTGTCTTACGTGCTACGGCAAGATAAAATCACTTTGGTGCTGACTTCGCCTTTGGTAGCTGACGGCCCGATTAACGACCACATCAACCGGCATGGAGATGGCGTGAAGGCCATCGCGCTTTGGGTCGACGATGCCACGAAAAGCTGGAGTGAAACCACTTCACGAGGAGCGGAAAGTGTACTTGAACCCACAGAACGGTCCGACGACGATGGCCAAGTGGTGCTGAGCGGCATCAAAACATACGGTGATACCGTGCACACTTTTGTAGAGCGTAAAAACTATAAAGGCATTTTCATGCCGGGGTACCAAGCCTGGAACCCAATCCAAATCAGTGAATCTCTCGGGTTGCAATTTGTCGACCACATGGTGGGAAATGTTGGTTGGGGTGAAATGGATACCTGGACCGAATTTTACGCGCGAGTCATGGGCTTTGCTCAATTGATCTCCTTTGATGATAAGGACATCTCAACGGAATACACCGCCCTGATGTCCAAGGTGATGTCCAATGGCAATGGCCGGATCAAATTCCCAATCAATGAGCCGGCAGAAGGCCGGAAAAAATCTCAGATTGAAGAGTACATCGATTTCTACCAAGGCGCGGGAGTGCAACACATCGCTTTAGCGACATCCAACATTATAGAGACTGTCACGGCCTTAAGGGATCGAGGAATCGAATTTCTGAAAGTTCCCAGTTCCTATTATGACACCGTATTGGATCGCGTTGGAAGCATAGACGAGGACTTAGCGCCTTTGCGTGAACTAGGCATCCTGATTGATCGTGATGACGAAGGCTATTTGCTTCAGATTTTCACCAAGCCCGTAGTCGATCGTCCAACGATGTTTTTTGAAATCATCCAGCGAAAAGGAGCCAAATCCTTCGGAAAAGGGAATTTCAAAGCACTCTTCGAAGCCATTGAACGCGAGCAGGAAACACGAGGAACCCTCTAATGGGAAAGTCGGTGACTGAAACCCCTCTTCTGCAAATTCGCAACCTATCCGTTGCATTCAACGGAGTTAAACCCGTCACTCGGGGGGTAACATTTGACTTGTTTAAAGGAACCACGACAGCTTTACTTGGTGAGAGTGGATCCGGAAAAAGCATCACCTCTTCTGCCATCATGGGGCTGTTACCGAAAGGAGGTGAAGTCGTCGAAGGAACGGTTACACACGTCCCTTCTGGACAGTGTTGGATCGCACCAAGCGGCGTTAACCAAGCTCCTTTAGGTCAGGGCTTGAGCATGGTTTTTCAAGACCCCATGTCCTCTCTCAATCCGTCGATGCGCGTGGGGCTGCAGGTTACCGAAGTCCTGATATTGCATCAAGAACTCTCCCAAAGAGAGTCTCGTAACCGGGTCGAGCACTTGTTTGAAGAAGTGGAATTGCCCGATCCAGCCCTCACATTCAATAAGTACCCCCATGAATTGAGTGGAGGGCAAAAGCAGCGCATCATGTTGGCCATTGCGCTCGCAGCAGAGCCTGAAGTGCTCATCGCCGATGAACCCACCACCGCGTTGGATGTCACCGTGCAACAATCCATCCTTGTGCTACTCAAAAAAATACAAGTCCAGCGTGGCTTGGCCATTCTCTTCATTACCCATGACCTCGATGTTGTTCGCGACATTGCTGATTGTGTTTTGGTGCTGAAGGACGGGTGTATTGTAGAACAAGGGGCCGTCTGGAAGGTCTTCCTTCACCCGGAGCATCCTTACACTTCGGCGCTCCTTGAAGCACAGGCTCGGCCGCAGCGCATCTTCAAAGCACCCGAAAAAGAGGCATACATCGAAGTCAAAGGGGTCTCCAAATCATTTCCCATCCGCCGCAACCTCTTCGGTCAAGTGACCGATACCTTTTCAGCCGTCCGGCAAGTCAATGCAACGATATACCGCGGGGAACGGATTGGGTTGGTTGGCGAAAGCGGTAGCGGGAAGTCTACGTTAGGCCGTTTGATCTTAGGCCTCACCGCTACTTCGGAAGGATCTATCATGTTGAATGGTCAACCCGTTTTGTCGGACGACCGAAAATCCATGAAGCGAACGCGACGTTTGGCCCAGTTGGTCTTTCAAGATCCCTATAGCGCCCTGAATCCGCACATGCGCATCGGAACCGCCTTGGAAGAGGTGCTAATGCACTTGGGAAACAAGCGCTTGATGGCAAAAAAGAGGGCCATCGCCTTGCTTGAGGAAGTAGGGCTGAGCGCAGAAGACGCCAAACGCTATCCACAAAGTTTCAGCGGTGGCCAGCGGCAACGCATCGTCATCGCACGCGCACTCGCTATGGAACCTGAATTTCTTGTGTTGGATGAAAGTGTTGCTGCTTTGGACGTTCAAATACAACGTGCCATTTTGGATTTGCTCGCCACCATTGGAGACGAACGTCAATTGACTTTTCTCTTTATATCCCATGATCTCGGAGTTGTACAATCCTTTTGCAATCGCCTGCTAGTAATGCAGCATGGGCAATTGGTTGAAACTGGAGACACGTCAGAAATCATGAAAAATCCTCAACATCCGTATACCCAAGAGTTGCTTTTAAGTCGAGCAGGAAAACGTTCGTTGGAAGCTCTCGAAAACAACGCCTGAGGGACCCCCTCATTTCGTAATTTGCCCTTTGAACCCCTCGCCTTCATCCCATGACGCATTCGCTGATTCATCAAGATAAAAAAGCCCGCATCTGCACGTTGACCATTCAACGTCCAGAATCCCTCAACGCATTGAACGCGGAAGTGATTCGCCAATTGGCCGACGCCATACAAACCGCACAAACAGATACCGAAGTAGGGATCATAATCTTAACCGGAAGCGGGGACAAGGCTTTTGTGGCAGGTGCAGACATCAAAGAATTCGCAGACTTCGACGCTGAAAAAGGACGGCATTT
>JAPKAW010000191.1 GCA_028825055.1 Flavobacteriales bacterium
TCGTTTTAATAATGCCACAAATCGTGCTCAAGCAAGAACAAGTCGTGCTTGATGCGTTGTGATTCAGCTAAGGCATCGATTCCGAGTGCATAACTCGCAATTGAGCGGTCGTACACATTAGATTCTTTTACGATATAGCTGTTGAAGAAACGCTTCTGAAATAAGTCTTCAAATGTGCGGCGCTGTGAGTCGTTCATCGGATTGTACGCTTCTGCATTTGCGAAAACATAACGGCATTCTGGATAGTACAACCAAAACAGAGTTTGAGGGGCCTTCAATTCGCCTTCTTCATCTGTTTCTTGCCAGAGTGGCGCGATTCCTATAATTCGAACATAACGTTCTCCTCGTTGCCGATCCCAAATCCAATCTTCCTTAACGAGATATTTCGTTATTGCTTGGGATTCAATCGGACGTTGTTCGGGTCGATCACCAATCTTCTCGCCGCTGTCCAAGTCAAACTCAGGAATCAAAACGGTCGGATTGAGTACAGAATCGACTTGGTTAGGTGAGAATGGATAACGGAACTCGTCATCATCACCAGCAGGCCCTGTGCTATACGCTACCAAAGAACCTTCAACCAACAGAGCTTGCCGAATTACGTCGAAAAGACTTTTGCGATCAGCAATGGGGTTGACAGGATAATAGAACGGGTGGTTCATTTTTTCTCTCAAGTCCACTTGTTGCCAAATGCGCTTAGTGTACATCACATCGGCCTCTCTGAGGTATGGGTAAGGCACGACTCGTTTTGTGATGTTGGTTTCTTTGACGTAGGCTCCGTCTAGAACATTGGATACCTGAGCTGTACTCGTGAGAACAAGCAAGCAAGAGGTAATCAACAAAAGTAAAGAAGTGTATACACGCATGTTTTCTGATTTTATCAGGATACTTTCAGTTTCATGGGAGCAAGTTGACGCTCAGTACCATCTGGCATGGAAACGACGATGTCCTCAATGTAAATAACGTTACCACGACCGACTCGCTTCAACAGTTCGCTCATGTCTGACGACAATCGGTTGCTATTTGACTTTTTCTCGACCAAAGTTCCATCTCGGCTAACAGAGATGCTGAAGCTCTTGACGGTGACTTTTACATCGAAGTCAAAATTCAGCATTTTAGCACTGACACCTGGAGCTCCTAGAATTGTGTTTTTGCTGATCAAACGATCAGAAGGTGTTTTACCGGCAAAAGAAGGAACCGGGTCAGGAATTCTTTTGACACGGAAATCACGCGCAGGTAAGGATTTTTTAGACCCGTCTGGCATCGTAGCGGTCACTGAAATCTTTGCTTCGCTGGCTTTTCCTGGATTAACAACATAAGAGCCATCGGGCTGCTTTTTGATTTTGTTGTCTCCGCTAATACGCACCTCAAGAGCATCACCAGCTACACCGGGAACAGAAACTTCAACTGGATTGGGCAGTCCACGATAGAAGACGTTCATTTTGGTAGGAGAGACCACAAGCGCAGGCTCAGCTACAGTGAATGAAGGCGTATAAAATGGATACGGTTCAATGTTTCCGTCAGGCCCTTGGAACCGAATGAGTCCCTTGTAATTGACATCGCCCAAGGACATACCCTTTGTTGAAATACGCAGCTTACCTAAACCATCTATTCCAATGGGGAGTGATTCGATACTTGCAAAGTCCAACATAGAAGAATCTCTGCCGTTGAATTTTTGTGGATCGACAAAAAATTCAGGCGGGTTGGTTCCGTCAAATGCTGCGAGTAACACATTCGCTCGGAAACTATCACCGCGAAGGATGTAGTTTGATTCCGGAACAACCAAGGGAAGTAGATTTGTGAATTTGTAGGCCTTCGCATCGACGCTTCCCAGCAACCAAGACAAGATGTCCTCTTGGATGTCTTGAATGTCCAATGTCATTTTGGTCATCAAGGGCATCACAGCAGCCAAAGGAACATCATAGAAATTTGCGGCTTCCCACAGAACTTCTTTACCATCTTCCATTTCAGTGCCAAATTGGAATGTTTCATCCAGTTGGTCCAAAAGATTTTGTGGAAGGGTGCGGGTAGTTCCTTGATTGTCTTTGAAGGAAATGGCTTTCAACTCATCTCGCAAAGCTTCCATTCGCTGTCGCAACTGCAGGGCAGTCCATTCACCTTCTTTGGGTGCATTGGGTGATCCGCCTACCATGAATTCAGTCAACGCCATGTACTCGTCTTTCTGAGCGATGTACGTTAGGTTCAGCACAGTATCTATACCGTTAGCATCTTTCCCGAGGTAGCCATCAAAATTGGAGGCTTCTTGTTTCGCGTAATTGCCGGTCGATGCAGCCATTGTTCGCGCCTTCAATTCCGTGATATAAGCGATCAAATCATTGGAAGACTTGTTCACTAGGGTTGCTTGATCGCGAAAGGGTTTTACTTTTTCTTGATTCTGGATGTACTTGACCTCCAGTTCATTATTCGTCTCGTTAACTTTCGCATTCAAGGTACCTTGAGTCGTCAGTAAACTGTTTTCCACTTTAACGAAGCCGTTCAAGACTTCTTTGGATATGTTCAAGGCGAGCAGAGCGGTGAGTACGAGGTACATCATACCGATCATTTTCTGCCTTGGTGTTTCTTTTCCTCCAGCCATGTGATTGTTTTTAGCTATGGTTAGAACAAGGCATTAACCCTGCTTGCCCATGGCATTCAACATGTTGGAATAAACCGTGTTGAGCGAAGCCAAATTCTTGGACAACTGAGCGATGTTTTCTTTGTACAACTTGGTATCCTCGATGGAGTCTCCCAAATTCTTAACCAACTCACCCATATTGTTGTAGAGTTCTTTGTTGACCGCAAGCTGCTCTAGTTGAGCACCATACATGTCATTCAAAGAAGTCAAGTTTTCGGTCATTGTCTTCATGGCCGTTCCCACAGAGTCACCTAAAACTTGTGCGTCCTTGAGGCCTGTGAGTGACTCACTTACCGCGCCATAGTTGTCTGCCAATTCGTTGACGCGTTGTGACGCTGACGTGAGTGCATCTCCATAATCTTGAGCGGCCGTGGATACGTCTGAAGCTTTCCCCATTTTTTCTGCTTGATCTCCGAGATGGCGCATGCCATCACTTAAACGATCGAGTAAAGCCGGTTCAATGTTCGCTTCGGTAAGCATGTCATCGAGTTGCCCTGTAATGGTGCCTTTCTTTGGCTTGGATCCATCGGCAGGTGTCGCCAATTCTGGATAGACCAAAGACCAGTCTGGCTCTTCATGGGGCTTCTCAAATGCAGAGAAGAAGAAGATAATCGCTTCTGTACCCAACCCGACTACCAACATCGGACCAGCGAAAGGCCAGTGTTGGATCTTGAACAATGCTCCGATAATAACAACTGACGCGCCAATGCCATACATTTTGGCCATCAAATTCTTCCAGCCTTTGCTTCCTGGTTTCATGCTCTTTTACGCTCTAAGTGGTTTCAATTCTATATTCAATGCGGTCGTCAATGCTGAGTCATTGATGGTTTGACCGACTTTTTAATTCCATTCTTCCGGGTCACCGCTCTTACCTCGTCCGAGGTAACTCATGACGCTTCGAAATCCGACATATGCCTTGCTAGTATCTCTATATTCAAAAGAACGTGTTCCGGTCTGACAATAGTATCCGATGTCCTTCCAAGAACCTCCACGGATGACCTTGCGATGCAAAGCTGGGGGATCATCAACGGTAGCGTGGTATGAATACTCTGGGCTTAAGTCATGCGCGAACTCGTAAACGGTCTCATCATATGCTGTACTCGTCCATTCGGAGACATTGCCTGCCATTTGATACAGTCCATAGTCGTTCGGGGTAAAGCTTGCAATCGGCACGGTATAATCACCACCATCCTCCACATAGTCACCACGCATAGGTTTGAAATTAGCAAGAGGGCACCCTTGAGCATTCCGCATATACGGTCCACCCCAAGGGTAAGGGCTCAATTCCAATCCGCCTCGCGCGGCATATTCCCATTCTGCTTCAGTCGGAAGACGAAAGCGAGAAACATCGGATTGACCGTTCTTACCTCGCCATTCATTCATGATTTGTGTTCTCCATGCATTGAAAGCCTTTGCTTGGCTCCACGTGACTCCAACGACTGGGTATTCATCAAAAGCTGGATGATAGAAATACTTGTCAGCAAGCGGCTCATTGAATCCATACGAGAAATCTCGCACCCAAACCAACGTGTCAGGGTAAACATTGATGGTTTCTTCGATGACAAATTGCGATCGATCACCA
>JAPKAW010000192.1 GCA_028825055.1 Flavobacteriales bacterium
CTTCCCGCTGAAAAGATGTTCTTGGGGCATTCCAGAAGCGAACAACTCGGAGGCATTGAAAATCAAGTACAAGAACTTCCATCCAAAAAGAAAACCCAGTAAGCCTTGCCCTGCAATTTCCATTCCGCTTACGGGTTCTCCGATACGGACTTTTTGTGTCGTAGACTGGAACAACCCCAATGATTGCTTGCGGTCCATCTCGCGTCGCAGCAATGCCGCGGCTGCGAGAAACGCCATGGCCACGAAGAATCCGAAGCTGTTTACAATTTTGAGCGCGGAGATTTCCAGTCCAAAGAGGTCGTAAATCGCGTGATAAAGCGTTGGATACATTGGTTAAATTGAAAAGGAGGTTAGAGGTAGCTGCTGACCGAGAATATATCCTGCGGCTTTGATGTCATTGAGTTGAACCGTTTGAATGGTGTTCGCATCAACGGCTTTAGAATCGATGGCCACGCGAACATATTCAGGGGTGAAGCCGAAGCGCAATCCATCCTCTGTAGATTCTTCAAACAAAACAGGGCGGTTGAGGTCAATAAATTGCTCGTAATGTGCACGCTGCTTCTTCAAAGACAGCATCCGTAATTGCCGTGTGCGTTCCTTTCTAAGAGCCACCGGCACGACATTGTCAAGTCTTAAAGCTGTGGTTTTAGCGCGCTCAGAATATGTGAAGACATGCAAATAACTGA
The DNA here is from genome assembly GCA_028825055.1 of Flavobacteriales bacterium. Lineage (GTDB taxonomy): Bacteria > Bacteroidota > Bacteroidia > Flavobacteriales_D > Sanyastnellaceae > UA16. The sequence continues at coordinate 687 of JAPKAW010000192.1, forward strand.
TGGGCAGTGCCATTAGAAAGTCTTGAGTTTCTTTAAAGTGCTCATCTGTTTCTCCGTGAAAGCCTGTAATGACGTCGACACCAATGGAGGCGTGTGGCATGCGCTCTCGTATACGTTCGATGCGCTTCACATATTCTGCTGTGCGGTATCGACGGCGCATGGATTGTAACATGTCATCGGATCCACTTTGCAAAGGGATGTGAAAGTGTGGTTGGAAACGTTGGCTCTGGCTCACGAAATCAATAATCTCGTCGTTCAACAAATTGGGCTCTATGCTGCTGATGCGAAAACGGGGGATGTCCACCTGCTCATCCAATGCTTGCACGAGCTCTAAAAAAGTAGAGCCATGTGCCTTGCCAAAATCACCGATATTGACTCCAGTTAGTACAATTTCTTGAGCTCCGGCGTCTGCAGCTTTGTGCGCTTGAATTAAAGTGTCCTGAATTGTGGCGCTGCGCGAGCGGCCACGAGCAAGGGGAATGGTGCAGAAGGCACAGAAATAATCACAGCCATCCTGAACCTTTAAAAAGGTGCGGGTCCGATCGCCGCTTGAAAATCCAGGAATAAATTCCCTGACCTCCTTGATGGGGCCAACTTCGATGGAGCCAATCTCCCGTTTTTCAAGAGAGTCGAGATGTTCGAGTAAATTGAATTTCTCCTCAGCACCGAGCACCAAGTCAACGCCTTCAATGGAGGCGATTTCTTGTGGTTTCAATTGGGCATAACATCCAATGACAGCAACAAAGGCCTCGGGGTTGGAAGCCAAAGCCCGTCGCACTGCGTGTCGGCATTTGGCATCGGCTTGTTCGGTGACACTGCATGTATTGATGACCACGACGTCAGGAGCATCATCAATACTAACGCGTGCAAAACCGGCTTCAAGAAGTTGTTTGGCCAAGGTGGATGACTCGCTAAAATTCAGCTTGCAACCCAACGTATGAAATGCGGCAGTTCCTCCAGGCGTCATGCGACAAAGTTAACGAGAGAACAACTAGCGGATAGCCGGGTTAGTTACTCATATTGGGAAGATTCATTCGCGTTGGCTTTCAAACTCATGAAGTCGTCACTAACTTTCCGCACCTGTAACTGAATAAGAAACCAGAACGTTATGCAAAAACTTTTCACTCTTGCACTGGCTATGGCATCTGCGACGATGCTTTTGGCTCAGTCTTTCTCCGACGTGAGCTCGTCCTTACCCGGCTCCTACAACAGCGGAAACTGTGTGGGATTTACGGACATGAACAACGATGGCTATGATGACATTGTAGTTTTGGACCAATCAAATACCGTAAAGGTTTTGTACCAAGATGGAGTCGGTGCATTCACTGAAGTGGATTACGGCAGCGTTTCGAATAGCAACCAGTGGGGGATGACCATTGGTGATTATGACAACGACGGACATAAAGACGTTTTTTCCGGTGGCGCGTATGACGGCGTTCACATCAAGCACATCGATGCTGTGGGTTCTTACTCCGATATTGAGTTGGACAATGGTGACATGTTCATGCAAGCGTGCAATTTTGCCGATATTGATAACGATGGACAGCTTGATGTTTTTGGTTGCCATGACGATGCCTTGTCCCGGATGTGGTCAGGAAATGGTTCTGCTTTGGACTACAACCAAGATCTTATCGATTTGACAGATTACGCTCTGACGGATTATGCAGGAAACGATCATAGCGGGAATTACGGAACCGTTTGGTGTGATTTTGATCAAGATGGTGATCTTGATTTGACCATCGCCAAGTGCCGCCAATTTGTAGGTGATCCAATGGACCCTCGTCGAATTAACCAGTTGTGGATCAATGATGGAAACAGCAATTATACCGAAGCTGCGGAAGAGCGGGGGTTGGTGATGTATGAACAAAGCTGGACAGTGGATTATGCTGATTTCGACAACGATGGTGATTTTGACTGTTTTTTGACGAATCACTCCACAGACATGACCTTGCTAGAAAACGATGGCAACGGTTACTTCACAGATATCACAGTGGGCTGCGGTATGGAGTTCAGTGGCTTTGTTTTACAGGCGAAGATGACCGATTTCGACAATGATGGATATGTTGATGTCGTGATGGGAGGAGGTGTGCACGCTTATTTCCACAACAACGGAGACGGTACGTTTACTCAAATGACTGTTTTCGAAGCTGGAGATACCATGCACAGTTTTGCCGTAGGCGATGTGAACCGTGATGGTTTTGCTGATTTGTATGCGAGCTATGGCAACGGTTACAATTCACCTGACAATGACAATGACGATATTTTATGGTTGAACGAAGGAAATGATAACCATTGGATTTCATTTGACTTGGAAGGCATTGTGTCCAATATGGATGCTGTAGGTGCGACGGTCGTCATTACCGGCGGTTTTGGAACTCAAATACGTGAGATTCGAGCGGGTGAGAGCTACGGGATTGTGAACACATTTGCCTGCATGTTCGGTTTGGGAAACAACACGGAAGTGGAAACAGTGACCATCAATTGGCCTAGCGGAACGGTGACAACATTGGACAATCCCGCCATTGATCAATACCATACGTTATTGGAAGCACCCTGCATGACAACGGTTTCTGTTGCGGCGGTGAGTGAAACCAATCTTTGTCCTGGAGAATCTGTTGTGATTGAAACGGTTGGTGAATTCACGTCCTACAATTGGTCTAACGGAGGCGAAGCCTCTTCTCTTGAAGTGACTGAAGCAGGGAATTACAGTGTAACTGTATTTGACGCGGATGGCTGTGCAGCTGTCTCTGAAATCATTACCGTATCCGTCACTGAAGCTCAAACTCCAGAAGTTCTTGTGTTTGGAGAACTTTCCTTCTGTTCAGGGTCTTCGGTTGAATTCGTAGGGCCCAACGGTACAGAGTGGGCGTGGTCAAACGACGAAACCACACAGTCTATTGTTGTAACTGAATCTGGGGCCTACTCTCTTTCCTTGTTGGATCAATGTGGCAATGAGAATATTTCCGAAATGTTTGTCGTGGAGGTCTTAGACACTCCCGAAGCACCGGTTGTTGAAGGACAAGAGTTGACGGAATCGGGCTCGGTAGTATTGACGGGAACATCGTACAATTTGCACTGGTTTGAAACAGAAATGTCAACGGAACCGTTGGCTGTGGGTCCGACCTTCGAAACACCGGTCATTACCGAGCCGACCACATATTGGGTAGAAGATCGTTCAGCAGGAAATATGGTCGAGGCGCAAGGCGGTCGCTCGGAGCAGGGTGACGGTCAATACCACGACAACAGTATACGTTGGTTGATTTTTGATGCGGCTGAAGATATCGTGATCCACAGTGTGGATGTATTTGCTGAAGGCGCGGGCGAACGTGAAATCGGCGTCATTGATTCCGATGGTAATGTAGTTTCTACTGCAACGGTTGAAGTTGCGGATGGAGCAAGCACTGTGATCATTGATTTGGAAGTGCCAGCGGGGGAGGGATATGGATTGCGTTCATTCGATGAAGATCCTCAGTTGTGGCGTGACGGACCGGGTAGTGGCATCGATTA
>JAPKAW010000012.1 GCA_028825055.1 Flavobacteriales bacterium
CAATGACTTTGATCGTGAAGAGCGTTGCCTTGGATAGATGCTGCATGAAAGATGGACGAAGAGTAGCCATTGTCAAGAGTACCTCAGAAAAGAACCCTCTGGAATTTTCCTTTAATGACGCTCACAGCATTTCCCACATGGTTTGCATTTTCGAGCTGTCGGGTAAAATGTAGCTTCGGGTCCGGTGAGCATTTTAGCTAATTTCTGCCCCAAAGCGAGCGATAAACCCCCTTTTTTGGTACTAAAAGCCATAAAAACAGCATTTTCTCCTCTTGAGATGTCCATGCAGCTTCGAACCTATTCTTTGTTCAACTGGCTAAAATTGTACTAGCTTTTCATAACCCTACAAATAAGGGCGTAGAGCATTGCACAGGGAATAAAACTGACTATCTTTGCCCCCCGCTTTCGAGCACGGGGCGTGGCCTAGTCCGGTTACGGCGCCTGGTTTGGGACCAGGAGATCGCAGGTTCGAATCCTGCCGCCCCGACTTCAAAACCGCATCAGCAATGATGCGGTTTTCTTGTTTTAAGACTTGTTTTAAGAAAATGTATTCCGAGGTGTAGGGGACACACGAAAATGGCCGGTCAAGTTGTACGTTATTGCCTGGAAGGTTATTTGTGGCTGCTATGTGGCTATTTCCAGCACGGATAGCGCGAGTTTTGGACACTTGTACCAATGGGGCAGAGGCAGTGATGGACATCAATTGCCCGCATCAGGCACGACGACTGAGGTTGCGGGGTCAGATTTTCCAGAACATGATTTGTTTATTCTAGGCTCCGATGACTGGCGGGTTCCTTCCAATCCGGATCTCTGGTATGGTTGGGATGGCATTAATAATCCGTGTCCGTGAGGATTTAGTTTGCCTACAGAAGCCGAGTGGTTGGAAGAAATGGCGACTTGGGATAGCCAAGATGCCGCGGGTGCCATGGCATCTTTGTTAAAGCTTCCGTTGGCCGGTGCGCGCAGTCGAATGTCGGGAATGATCGGGAATGTCAATGCCTTTGTGATGTATCGAACTCGGGAGTCCAATGGAGCGGATACGCGCAACTTAGGAATCGCGGTCGATTTGGCTATGATGGGCACTCGCGCCAAAGGTGATGGCAACTGTGTCCGCTGCATTTTAGATGATACCAGTCGGTTGGATGAAATGGAGGGGAGCGAACCGGTGCCCTTTGTTTATCCAAATCCCACCAACCATTCGGTGATACTTCAATCGACGATAGGCTCGTTGGGTTGTAGTTATTTCCTCTACGATTCCAACGGGAAAACCCAAGTATCTGGTCAAATTGTGCAGGAGAACCAAACCATTGATTTGAAATCGTTGCCATCAGGATTGTATCATCTTCATTTCGCCAGTCCGATCTGGTCGAATCAGCGCGTGGTCAAATACTGAGAGCCAGCGAATGCAAAATTTTCCCAATCAGCAAACAAAGTCCTGTTTTAAGGAGTTGTATTTATGATTGAGGCCATCCAGTATTCATGATGTATGGTTAGGCAGAGTGAAAAAGGAAGTCGAAATTCTCAGTAACCGCACGTGAAAGCGTGCGGTTTTTGTTTCCACGAAATTCTTCTTCAACTCCCCTTTCACTCGCAGAGATCTCCGAAAACAGCGAGTAGAATTAGCAAGTCTGAGACATTGGTTTGATCGTCCCCGTTGATATCACCTGAACAAGGAGCGGTTACGCAACCAAAATCGCTGAGAAAGATCAACACATCCGCGACTGTGATTTGTTCATCTCCATTGAGGTCACCCTCACAAACACAACTCGTGAATTCGCAGGAATCATCGTCTAGGGTAGCTGTATCGTCGTAGTTGCAAGCAGCACTGTCGGTGCAGCCTGCACACGAAGTGTAGTCACACGAACCGTCGTCGGCTGTGGCCGATGAGTTGAAATTACAAGCCGTGCTATTGGTGCATCCGAAGATGTCATCTGGAGCTTCGCACAATCCATCAAAAGTCAATGTGGTGGTATAGAGTGCGCCAACCGAAGAGTTCCAAGAGTTCAGCAAGGTGATGGTCCAGTCCCCAGTGCCCGAGATGGGGCTGGGAAATAGGGCTGTTGCGGTATACGTTCCTGCTGCACTGGTATTCCAATCGGCTGGCCACATGCCAGCACTTGGACAATCCAATGATAAATTGTAACCGCCGTATTGCAGACAGTTTCCATCGGGAGCGGTGATCCCGACCATCATCTCGTTGGCCCATGAATTATCAGCGGGTGAATCCACAAAGTCTAGTACCACTGAGAACCCCGTGATGTATCCAAACCCATTGACTGTTTGGGAAGCCGTCTCACCTGCGGCTAAGTCCACATCAAAGGACATGTCGTAAGTGCAATCACAGGATGATCCAACGGGAGGGAAAAAGCAAGAGCCATCATCGATGGTGGCTTCCGTGTCATAATTGCAAGCGGCCCCATCCATGCAGCCGGAGCAAATGGAATTGTCCCCGCCGCACACTCCACAATCGTCGATTGTGTATGCGCAGGTGCTATCGTCTTCAACTGCTTCCGGATCATAATTGCAAGCGGAGTCATCCGTGCATCCATAATAGGCACAGGTCGTGATAAGGTCTACACACGAGTTAAAGCAGGAGCCATCTGAATTGATGGATGGTAACAGGGCGGAGTTGATCACCGTGGGGTGGAAATTCAGATTTACCGAACCGCCAGACACCGCATGGCAATAACTCATCATCGTACCGACTTGGGCTTGAGGCTCATTCGTGCATCCTCCCTCCGCGTCATAGCAGTTGTCAATCGGCCCGCCTGGCCAGCCGCACCAGTGCGTGTGATTGGAGCCAAAATTGTGGCCCAACTCGTGACCAACAACATTGAGATTCCAACTGTAGTTGGATAAATCGTAGGTCGTAGTCGGGGATAAAGCCGCACTGAACCCAACGCCGTACTGCGGCGAACAAATCACATCAAGGTAGGCAATGCCTCCCGTCCCTGTATCCCCTCGTCGTGTCATCAGATGAACCAAATCCCGCTGGACGTTTGCCAAGTCCGGGTTGGTGAGCCATTCTAGGCGGAACGTGTCCAACATGGTCCCGGCATCATTGGTAATGCCGTTATAAGGATCAGTCGTTTCCCAAACGTGGATGTATGAAGCTTGAATATTGATCAAGGCATCGAGGTCATTGGTGTAAATGGTGTTGACACCCGCGAGCAAAGCCAAAGCCCACTCTACAGCGGGGTAGCAGTCGCTTCCAAACGTACCGTAGGTGTAAAAGTCAATGTCAAGAGCGACCTCCACACATTCTGAAAGCATGTTGCCTGCGGATGGTGATGGAATCCCCATGGGCATGACCTCGCGTCTCGGTGCAAACTCGTCCACACCACATTCGAATTCCAACGCATGTGCTGCGTCAGAAAGCAAAAACAACACGTGTTTTCCAGCAGCTCCTCCGCGCAAAGCGGACACATCGTATTGCTGCCCTTTGTATTGGAACGTTCCCATTACGTGGTCATTCATGATGACGAGAGTGCCGCGGATGCCAGGAGAAACAATACGATAGGAGAGGAGTTGTGGAAGGTAGTTTTCTTCGACAAACTTCCCTGTTTCTTGTGTACGTCCAATCAAGAGGTTTTCTGAAAAGGGCAAGAACAATTCAAGTTGAAGGAGCAATTCTTTGCCATTCAAAAATGGCAAGCGCAGGTCCATGTCAGTGTATTTGTGTTTTTTCAAATCAACAAAAGCAGATTGATTCAATTCAAGGCCGACGTGTAAATCTTTGGTGTGAGTTGGCCATTCCTCTTCTAACAACTCAATAGAGGTGAATAAAGACACCGGGGTTTCAGGATGTGAACACTGAGCCTTTGATGCCGAAATACCAAACGAGAGAATCAGTAATAGACTCGTTCCGAGCACCTTCAAGATGTCGGTGCAATGGAATCGAATAGGGCTTTGTACTGGATTGGCAAAATCGGTCATCAGATATGCAGTTTTGACTAAGGTAATGCATTTGCATTTTCGCATCTTTGCAATGTTTTAAGGAATATGGTCCCGTAGCTCAACTGGATAGAGCATCTGCCTTCTAAGCCGACGGTTTTGGGTTCGAGTCCCAACGGGACTACTTTTTCACCCTGTAAGTTGTTGATAAACAGCTTACAGGGTTTTTTGTTGGCCACCATGCGGGCCACAAATTACTCCTCTGGCAACATGCGCATCTTCGTTACCCGAAAGGACGTTGAATCTACAGTGGGTGGATTCTTGGTGAGCGTGTCCACGCCTTGCGCTTCTTTTTTGACAATGGCTACCCGTTCTTTTTCTTGCTTGCGCCGATGGTGAAAACCCATAGGGTCAACCCCAAAATAAACAGACAAAAGAAAATCCATCCTAAGCCTTGATCAACCCAGGCTCCAAAATACACACATAGTGCACCAAAAAGTACGCGTATTGTTCTAATTTGAGCTTCAATTCAAAGACGCATGGCAAAAAGAAGTCTAGGCGAAGCATTCCTCCGAGCGATGGTGCGCCAAGTGGGAAGAGACGCTGGAAAAGTGGTGTCCAACCAAGCATTTGGCGACGCACATTCCACACCCATTCGGATGGTGCGTTCTGCGGATACGTCCCAGCAGTATGCAGGTAAAAGAAGAAGTTACCGGCACGACTTGGATCGGGTGGTCAACGGTGATCTTCCATCCACGGTGGGTTCGGCCAAAAAGAAATTGGTAGAATTGGAGAATGCCATGGAGGATTTCCTGGGTGATTTGATGCCGATCAGCAGTGCCAGGGAAATCCAAGTGATGAAAAGCTGGATGTACAAGAGCCGAGATTTCATTGAAGATGTTCTCAAGATTGTTGACAAACCTGATGTCAAGAAATTGGCAGATGAGCTTTTGGAATCCTTTGATGACATCAAAGATCAAGCGAAGGGAAAAGCCGCCGAATTGGAGGTGCCTGTTCACTATGAATCCCCGTCAAGCATCAAAAACGCCCGTGCGAAAACGTGGGTCGGATTGCTCGCAGTATTTGGAGGAGCGGTGGCCTTGGCATTATTGACCGGAGGAGATGTTTTGAATAAAGTTGTCCCATTTCTAGCCTTAGCCATCTTGACTGGCGTTGTACTGATGATCATGGGGGCCGTTGAAAAGAGTTCTGTCAATACGAAACGAAGCGAGCACGAGTCGCATGTTCAGAAGGTTCTCCAAATGAAGGAGGCTTTGGGTTCTTGGTGAGTTTTGTTGCCAAAACTCTGGAGAAGGGAAGCAAGCTCTGATTTCATGATGGATGCATTCATGTTGTTGAGGGATGACTTGAATGATTCGTGAATCAATTTCAACATGAAATACAAAGGCCATACGTATGCGTCAGCTGAGATTGGTGGCCATAGTTGGTTTGCTTAAAACGCAAAAGTGGCTAAACCTCGGAATGAATGACACGTGGCTTAAGTCGCTTTCAACTGATGGAGGCCTTGTGGGTTGAGCGGGTGTTGACCAACGGATTGATCTGTTGGTCCGCTGCATCAATGACGGAGCTTAGACTGGATGATTTTCGCAAGATTCAGTTGACTCGCTTACTCACCACAGCTATATCCATACGTTTCAAAAAAGAGCAACAAGTCCGTGACGTCGACCAGTCCGTCGCTGTCAAAATCTGAGGCGCAGGCCGATGAGTAAATGCACATTCCAGGCACATTGGCTGTAGCATCATAATCGATTCCAAACGGATCCATGCAGCCCAGATACAAGCAGGTGTCATCTGAAACGGCGGCTTGTGCATCGAAGTTCAAGGCAGTGGTGTCAGTACATCCTCCAAACACACACGTTCCATCCTCTATAGTGGCGTCCGCATTGTAGTTGACACCTGAAGGGTATGTGCATCCGAGGACGTCATCACCTGTGGAAGCATATTCGATGGGCACTCCCACTTGGATATAACTTTGATTTTGCATCCCCTCTCCAAATACCTGAAGATTGAATAGGCCGGTCGGAGGGTTCTCGGTTGTCAGCTGAGCGATCAGCACGCGCAGGTCATCTCCTGCTTGGCCCATCGGATCTCCTGCCAACGTAAAAATGGAAGCTCCAATGGAGGTGCTGATCTCAAAGTCTCCTCCAGAATTGAATGAAGAAAAAGTCGATTCATTTAGTCCGATGGTATTGGCTAGACCATTGACTTCATTTGAATTGGATGCATAGAGTGTGAACCAGGAATCAAAAGCCACTTCAGGGATTAAGGATACAATGGTTGCGTTGATACTCCATCCGAAATCACCTCCCAAGCCCGAATGATAAAACCCACCGTCAGCACTCACGATCCAAGGTGAATCGATGTCACCATAAATGGCGGAAATTTCATCCAAGGGGTTCGAGAATTCGGCATAGATACGATATGTCTTCCAGCCTTCTAAGCCATCAATTCCGGTGGTGTCATGATCGGCAACCACCTCCCCTATAATTCCTGTAAGCTGAGCAAAGCCTGCGAAAGAAAGGGAAATGAAAAGGACCAGTATAAGGAGTCGATTCATATTCAGGTGAACTTGGTGAATTCCATCCCAATATAGTTCAACTTATCGGATAATAAAGACAATTAAGGGGTATAAATGACTAGTTGGTCAGCATGGGTGTGATAAGTCGCAGGAAAAGCGTCTATTCTATATCTTGAGCCACATGAAGAACACTCTAATTATTTTATGCTGCTTGTTTAGCGTTCAGTCAATCTGGTCTCAAGATTTGGAACCAATTTCAAGGGATTCGCTTAAGACCGTTTTGATTCAATTGAAGGCGCTTTCAAAAACTGAAGACATCGAAGGAGCTCTTGCTCTTAAAGAATTCTATGAGTTTCACAATGTAAAACTTGAAAAGCCGCTTCACGGTGAGCTTGTCGTAGAAGATGCGATGAAACGGATCGAAAAAACGCGTGCAAAACAAGAGAGGAGGACTCAGTTTAATTATGGGAACACGTGGTCTGCGGACCCGATTGAAGAAAAGGTAGAGGTCGAGCCGATTGAAGAAGGGGAGCCAGGGCAGGCAAATGACGTCACCGAACCACTGACGCAAATCAAGGAGGTTCAAGTAACTGATTCGGATGTTTGGAGAGCAAAACCTGAGCAAACATCTCAGGGGTCGTCCAGGGTGAATACAAATGCCTTGCTAACGAATCGAACGGATTCCAGAATTCTACACAGCAAGTTAATCCATGTCAAAGGGTTGCTCAAGAAATCGAGAACTGCATCCCGGGTTGCTTGGGCGTCATTACTCATTCTACCCGCGGCGATTGTTATTTTTCCTGTGATGATTATTGTTAGCTCAAGGAAGAGGAATCAAGCATATAGACTACTTGATTCCTTGCAGTAGCGCTGCCGAAGGGAGTGCTTGTTTTAACGAGCCCGCAATGGGGTCAATTCAAACCGAGGCTCCCTCTGGGTCCCATAGCAAAGGATGGCGTGTTGGAGCGTGTCTACTCTAAGGATGTAATTGCGATAAGCGCCATTGGATGCTGCCAATTCGCAATTGACTCCCAAGGCTGATTCTTGACGTGTCTTGGGGTCCTTAGAGTTTATGGATTCTATCGGGGTCCAACGTCCTTGATATTCCATGACCCTGCCGTCTGAGATGGATTGCGAGAGGGTTACTCCTCCATTGGGCTGCAAGACAAAAATGAATGTGCTTGACTTGACTTGGGCTGCTTGTCCTTGGATGTAAATGACGTTGCCGCTAGCGTCTTTCATAGCATACTCCGGCTGAATTCCTTGCCATGAGCCAACTAAGTCAGGGATTTCAAATCGAGGCGCAGGCTCCTTTACAGTAGAGCATCCTGCGAAAAGGAAGGAAGTGCTCAGTGCCCATACGGTATGCCATAGGAGGATGTTTGATGAATTCATTCTGGACACAATTCTCCAAAAGTACTGAGTAGAATGAGCAGATCGCTGACATTCGTCGCGTCATCGCCGTCTACATCCCCAACACAAGGTGGGGTGTCGCATCCAAAGTCAGAAAGCAATAGCAAAATGTCGCTGACGCCAATGGCGCCATTGTCATCCAAATCTTCAGGACAAGTGGCGCAGTCGAAGTCGCAACTGTTGTCTTCGATGGTGGCAGAAGGATCATAGTTGCAGGCATCCAAATTGGTGCATCCTACACATGTTAGATACTCGCAGCTGTCATCGTCGATCGTCGCGGTGAAATCAAAATTGCATGCAGAAGGTGCGGTGCAGCCTTCGCACGTTGTGAATTCACACGACTCATTGCTCAACGTAGCCCCCGGTGAATAATTACACGCTGTGGCGTCGGTGCATCCATAGCATGTTTCGAGATCACACGATCCGTCATCTTGGGTCGCCGCTGGATTGTAATTGCAAGCCGCTGGTTCCATGCAGCCAGCGGGGTCGACGTCCAAGCAGAGGTCCCACAACGATATGTTGACACTGAAAGAGGCGCCTGCGGATCCACTCCAGCCATTACCGATGCGTATAAACCACGTTCCGATACCTTCTGGGGCGTTGCCGATTGTGACTCCACCGACATACGAACCCGATTCTGTGGATTGCCACGAAGATGGCCAAAAGCCGCTGTCATTGCAGCCGAAATCCACGTCAAACCCACCAATTTGACGGCAATTGCCATCCGGTGATTCGATGATAACAGTCAAGTCACTGGCTCGTGTTTCATCTCCTGCAGAATTGATGAAATCCAAATAGACGGTAGCGGCAGCAACGTAGCCAAACCCGCTAACGGCAATGGACATTGTTTCGCCGGGTGCCAATTCACCGACAAGCGGAATGACGGCTTCACAATTGCATGCTCCACCATTGGGAGAATAAAAACAGCTGCCGTCATCGATCAGTGAGTCTTCGAGGTAGTTGCACGCGACGGGGTCGGTACAGCCGATGCACGAAGTTCCATCTCCTCCACATTCACCGCACGTGTCTTCAGACGTGCATGAGCCATCGTTGATCTCGGCTTCTGGGTCGTAGTTGCAATAAAAAGGCAACGTACATCCATAGACATTGCAGCTCGTAGAGAATTCATCGCAGCTGTCATAGCACGAGCCCTGACCATTGATGAAGGGGATTAATCCGGAACTTTCAACTGTCGGATGAAACTCCAAATTCACGGAACCGCCTCCGACTGCGTGGCAATAACTCATGATGGTTCCTGTCTGTGCGGAAGGGTTGTCTGTGTACCCTCCGCAAGCACCTTCTAGGTTGTAGCAGTTGTCAATAGGGCCACCCGGCCACCCGCACCAGTGGGTGTGGTTGGAACCAAAATTATGGCCCAATTCGTGCGCCACGACTTGCAGATTCCAGGAGTAGGTGTTCAAGTTGTAGGACGTCGTGTTGCTCAATGCCGAGCTAAACCCCGTAGCATATGAGTTGCTGCAATTAACGTTCAAGTAGGCAATTCCACCGGTGCCTGTGTCATTTCGGCGTGTTAGCAAGTGTACCAAATCTCGAGGTTGACTGCTCAATGCGGGGTTGCTCAGCCATTCGGTGCGCAAAGCATCGAGCATACCACCGGCATTGCCCACATACGCGGCATAGGGATCAGTATTCTCCCAAACATTGATGTAAGAAGCGCTCAAGGTGATCAGGTTGTTCAACTCTCCTTCGTAGATCTCGTTTACTCCAGCGAGCAATGCGAGTGCCCATTCAACGGTTTGATTGCAGTCGCTTCCAAATGTGTTGTAGGTATAGAAATCAATGTCCAATGCCACTTCGACACATGAAGTCATGCTGTTTTGCTGAGCCTGAGGCGAAGGAAGGCTAGCCGTTCGCGGTCCGATCGATTCCAATTCTTCCATGCCGCAAGAAAAGGGCGTTTCTATAATGGCGTCTGCAACATCAAAGAGAGCATAGGCCGAAGATCCTTCAGTTGAACAGCGTAAAGCAGCGAGTTCATGCTGCACTCCATTCTTGCGAATGACTCCGTACGCTTGGTCTTTGGAAACAATCAAAGTGCCGCGAATGCCGGCAGTCACAAATCGGTAAGACAACAATTCGGGCTGATACCGTTCAATACGCAAACCCAGATCAGTCATATGTCCCACTTCAAGATCCTTGGAGTGAACTTCAAATCGATGCAGCTCAACCACCATGTGCTCGCCGGATGGGAATGTGATGGCCCATTCGAATACATCGGGTCTTGTGGTGCTGAGCTTTAGAAAAGCGACATCATTGAGCTCCAAGAAAATAGCGGACTCCTTGTTTGATGTCGGAGAGCACGAAGGGGCTTCGCTGGCAGTAGTAAAGAGGGTCAAGGCGTCCTCAAGCTCAACGCAGCTTTGTGCCGTGATTTCATTGTTTATACTGAAGACCCACGCGAAACTTACCAGAGTGGCCAAGACAAAAGAATTCAAATTTGTAAACTGTCCCATCATTTTGGATCGAAGTAAGTGGTGAATTTAAGTGGTCTTGTGTGAAGTTGTGAATTTTCATGTCCAAAATGCAACCCTGTCAACAGTCGTTGCGTATGTGCGGACAGAAATCGAACTCTATAATTCAGTTAACATGGTTTATCCCCAGTCGTCCAAAATAGAAAGTTTTTCGACGTATTGCCATATTGAATTGATAAATATCGTATATTTAGTACTGAATTGGATTCAATCCGAGATGAAATATTCAAAAATCACAACTAACTGGAGGCGCTTCTCGCTGCTTTCATTCTCTGCTTTGTTCCTTACTGGGACAGGGCTTGCTCAGTTTACTGGCATCGAGACCGAGGTTCATGCTACGTCCGCTTTTGGAACCACGTATCACATCTATGCGAATTTTGCTGATCCAACCGATGAGTGCATTGCAGTCTACTCTGTCGGAACGTCAGAATTAGGTTCCGTGGACTTATCTGTCGATGTAACCACATCGTTTTATCAGCACCCTGCTGGTGCGAACTTAGGTTCAGGGATTAATGGTTTCTTTATTACCCTGATTCCAGAATTGGCATACGACAGCTGGCTCACCATCGGTTCTGAAACGGTAGATGACGGACCCGTTGCGAGCGCTGGTATGACTGATGCATTTGCATCCTTCAGTGCGGGAGGAGGATTTGTTTTGGATGGAGAAATTGGCGGCACCTGGTATGTAACCCCTGAGTCAAACCTTTCAGCTACGGCTGGAGATGATGGCCGGGTTTTGTTGGCTCAACTAACTGCATCGGATGATGCGGAAGGAAATGCTGGCCACGTTGTGTGTAATTTGAATATACAATGGCAGGGTGCAAACGGAATTTCTGAAAATGTTACTGGTCTGCTTGTGGATACGGCTGATATTCCTGTAGTCCTCGCGGGTTGTATGGATGCCAGTGCGTGTAATTACGATGCTGAAGCGACAACGGATGATGGGTCGTGCAGCACGTTGGATGAATGTGGCGTTTGTGGCGGCGATGGCATTGCTGATGGTGCTTGCGATTGTGAGGGCTCTTTGCCCGACACGGGTTACGATTGTGATGGTGTCTGCGTAGTGGATACAGATGGCGATGCCATCTGCGATGAAAATGAAATAGACGGTTGCACCGATGTTTTGGCGTGCAATTACGAAGTCGCTGCTACGGAAGACGATGCTTCTTGTCTTTATGCCGCTGAAAATTCTGATTGTGAAGGCATTTGTCTGGTCGATACCGACAATGACGGAGTTTGTGATGCCAATGAGATTTCAGGATGTACGGTTGAAACCGCATCGAACTATAGCGAAGATGCTACGGATGATGATGCCTCTTGCCTGTATACAACGACTTTGAATGTGGACATGGCGTGCGCAGGAATGGAATTTTCCACGGTGCACGTGACTGGCCCATTTTGTGACTGGTGCGGATCGGATGGTTGGAATGACCTTTCGGATCCGGACGGAGACTTGATCTTCAGCGTAACGTTAGACCTGCCAGCGGGTGACACCGAATACAAGTACATGGTGGACAACTGGAATGGCCAGGAAGATTTGGCGGATGATATGGCGGATGGTGCTTCTTGTGCGCCAATTACCGATTATGCTACCTATGCCAACCGATTGGTTGTTGCGGGCACGACCACGAACGATACTTACGGTTCTTGCACTTCATGTGAAGGTCAGCTTTCATATGCGACCGTCTCTTTTGAAATTGACATGAACAATGTGGATTATCCCAATGCGGATTACAACAACGTGGTGGTCAACGGTAGTTGGAATGGATGGAATGGATGGGGCGTGGAGCTTTCTGATGAGGATGCCGATGGTCTTTATACGGGTTCTGCTGAATTCCTTCACAACACGTCTTTCGAATTTGTGTTTGCCGTCACAGGAGCCGCTGATAACTGGAGCGGTTGGGGCGTAACATTCAATGCGCCTGCAGCTTGCAGTACGAATCCGGATGCGCCGATTGGCGAAGGTGGAGGTAATTATGGCGTTGATGTCGTAGAATCGGATTTGACGATTGCATATTGTGCTGGGTCTTGCGACGCTGTGTGCATTTCGATTGTATCGGGTTGTACAGATGTTGCATCCTGCAACTATGATGCAAGTGTAACAGAGGACGATGGTTCATGCCTTGAATTGGATGCCTGTGGTGTATGTGGTGGTAACGGCATTGTTGAAGGTTCCTGCGATTGCGAAGGAAATGTCTTGGATGCCTTGGGTGTCTGCGGTGGGACTTGTTTAGCTGATGACAACAACAACGGAACGTGTGATACGGAGGATGTCGAAGGTTGCATGTTATCGAATGCATTGAATTACAATCCAGATGCAACATTGGACGATGGTTCATGCTTCATTCCTGAATTCCCTTTCATTACTGTAAATGAACATGTCGTCTCTGAATTTGGAGTGACCTACCGGGTGTATGCTCAGTTCGAAAATCCAGGAGACGAGTGCGTCGCCGTTTATTCAGTAGGTTCAAGCGAATTGAATCCAGTGAGCTTAGAATTGGAAGTCAGTACCGGATTTTATCAGAACGAGAATGGGTCTAATTTGGGTTCTGGAATTCAACCTTTCTTTTTCGATTTAGATCCATCATTGAATTATGATAGCTGGCTCACTATTGGGTCGGAAACGACGGAAGATGGTCCAGTAAGTTCCGTCGGTATGTCGGATGCGTTTTCTGCTTTCAATGCTGGAAACGGATTTATAATTGATGGTCAAACTGGTGGAAGTTGGTATGTGACTCCCGGTTCAAACACCAGTGCAATAGCTGGAGAAGATGGTAAAGTATTGTTAGCGCAATTGACCGTTGAAGTTGGAATAGAGGAAGGTTTCATTGATGGCAACTGGAACATGCAGTGGCGCAATGGATTGGGCGAAGCAACGAATACTACAGGATTGATATTCACTTCAAGTGAATTTGTGCTGGAAGTGTTGGGCTGTACGGATGCGGAGGCATGCAACTACAGTGCTGAGGCGAACACCGACGACAATACGTGTTTGTATACTGACGAATGTGGTATTTGTGGTGGGGCTGGAATCGCTGATAGTGAATGCGATTGCGAAGGCAGCGTTCCGACAGAAGGATACGGTTGTGATGGCGATTGCTTGGTTGATGCCGATGGTGATGGTGTCTGTGATGCCAATGAAATTTCAGGATGTACGGAATCCGAGGCTTGTAACTATAATAGTGAAGCAACGGACGACGATGGTAGCTGTTCCTCTATAGATGAATGCGGCGTTTGCGGCGGCGGCGGAATCGCCGAGGGTACCTGCGATTGTGCGGGCACTGAATCAGAAAGTGGTTATGATTGCGATGGCATTTGCTTGATTGACACGGATGCCGATGGGATCTGTGATTCTTTTGAAATCGCAGGGTGTCAAGATTCAATGGCTTGCAATTTCAATAGCGCAGCGACGGATGATGATGCTTCTTGCACCTATGCCGGCTTCGGTCAGGATTGCAATGGAGATTGTATCAGTGATTTTGATGGCGACGGTATTTGCAATGCGAGTGAAGTTGCCGGGTGTACCTCGACATCTGCGATTAACTACAATGAATTAGCATCGGATGATGATGGATCTTGCCTCTGGGAGGATGGTCTCTTTACAGGTTTGACATACGAGCTTGTTGGCCACGATTTGATCGAAGGCTTGTCAACTTATCGCCTGTTTGCGAATTTTAACTCAAGTGAAACTATCCAGGTGACAGCTTGTTTTGGCACCTCGGATGACAATTGGAGCATCTCCTCAACGGAGCCATTCCATCAAGACGAGAATGGAGCCTTGTTGGCGCATTCAATCAATCCGTCGATTTACGAGTTTTTCCCTGACTTGGAATTCGATAGTTGGTTGGCTTTGGGTGGAGCTCCCGGTGCACCGGTTGAATTACAAACCATTGGACTTGAGTCATTCTTCACGGATTTTGAAGATATTGGGTCGAATGTTCTGGTGAACACCACAGTGGGTGCCAGCTTGTACTACATCCCAGGAGAAAGTAGCAGTGCATATTCTTACCCTACTGATGGGAAGATGTTGTTGGGACAATTCACAACAAATGGAGTGGTATCCGTCAAGTGCAACTTGCAATTCAGAGATTCTGAGCAGACGACGCATTATGCGACTGATTTGAACTTGGTTTTCCCAACATTTGGTGTGGGCTGTACCGATTCGGATGCTTGCAACTATGACATCGAAGCTACAGACGACGATGGCAGCTGTTATTACGATTCTGAATTCCGCGATTGTGATGGGATTTGTTTGGCGGATGTAGATGGTGATGACGTTTGTGACGGCGAGGAAATCTCAGGATGTATGGACTCAACGGCCTACAACTACAACGGTGAAGCAACGGATGAAGACGGAAACTGCGTGTATGCCGGTTGTTTTGACGAACTGGCTTGTAACTATACGCCCGAAGCCGACGTGGATGTGCCCTCGACTTGTATCTACCCGGGACTCTTTATGGACTGTGATGGAAACTGCAACGGTGATTACGAGGGTGATGGCGTTGAAGAATGTGCAGAGATCTCTGGATGTGCTTCAGAGTCCGCAACCAATTATGATCCCGCAGCGACCAATGATGATGGAACCTGTGTATGGGGTGATGAGACCTTCTTAGGCTTGTCTTACGAATTGATGGGTGAAAACACCATCGAAACGGATGCCACATACCGGCTTTATGCGAACTTCAATCCAGATGCTGCAGTGGATATGACTTCGTTGTTTGGTAATAGCCAGAACCCCTGGTTGACCATGAGTACTGGCGACTTTTATCAGCACCCACTAGGAGCAGATTTTGGCGGAAATATCAACCCTGGTTTCTTTGGTTTCTTCCCTGAATTGGAATTTGACTCGTGGTTGACCATTGGCGCTGGGCCGGGTGACTACAATGCAATAGCGCAAGAAAACATGTACTTGCACTTGGATGATTTCAACGCGGGAGATGACCTGATTATCGATACAGAAGAAGGAGCTCAAATATTCCTGAATAATGGTGCTTCGGATACGCAAGGTGTTCCTGATGAGAATGGCCAATTGCTATTGGGTCAATTCACCACAAGCGGTGTGATCTTCTTGCGGTACAACATCCGATTCCAGGATGCTGAAGGCATCGTGCATGAGTTCACGGACATAGAATTGACCTTCCCGCCGATTGCAGGAGGTTGCACGGATCTTTTGGCATCGAATTACGATGAGACAGCAAATTTTGAAGACTTGACCTGCATCTATGATGGTTGTACGGACCCCAATGCAGACAATTTCAACCCAGCGTCCAACTTAAATGATGGAAGCTGCTTGTTCACGGGTTGTTTTGACCTAGAAGCGGACAACTATGATGTGCAAGCCAACACGGGCGATCAAGAAGCGTTGTGCGAGTTCTTCGGATGCATGGATGCGAGCGCGGACAATTACGATGCAGGCGCTAACGTGGATGATGGCAGTTGCTTGTATACGGGTTGCATGGATTCAGAAGCTGACAACTATGATGAGCAAGCGAATACCGGCGATCAAGAAGTGTTGTGTGAGTACTACGGTTGTACCGATTCAATCGCGGATAACTACGATGCACAGGCCAACGTAGAAGATGGTAGTTGCTTGTACACGGGATGTATGGATGCCGAGGCAGACAACTACAACGCTCAAGCGAACACGGGTGATCAAGATGCGATTTGTATGTACACTGGTTGTATGGACCCGATTGCAGACAACTACGAAGCCCAAGCCAATACGGGTGATCAAGCTGGGATTTGTTTGTACACGGGTTGCATGGATGCGCTGGCTTCCAACTACAATGCGCAAGCCAACACGGGTGATCAAGAAGCTTTGTGCGAGTACAATGGCTGTACGAATCCGATAGCAGATAACTTCGATGTTGGTGCTAACGTGGATGATGGATCTTGTGTCGTTGCCGGTTGCATGTATGATGCGGCCTTTAACTACAATCCAGACGCGACGTACGACAACATGACGTGTGAGTTTGCAGTCCAAGGATGTACGGATCCAGCGGCTTCGAACTACAATGAAGCGGCGGTGGTTGAAAACGATTCGTGCTTGTATGCCGGATGTACCAACTATGGAGCGGATAACTACAGCTCCGATGCGTCCATGGACGATGGAAGTTGTATCTATTCTGGATGCACGGATCCATTGGCTTGCAACTTCAATGCTGCGGCTACCAATGAAGACGGATCTTGTTTGATTGTTGGATGTATGGACACAGATGGATTGAATTACGATGAAAACGCCAACTTCCCAGGCGGTTGTGATTATCCAGATGCCTGCCCAGGAGACATCAACAGCGATGGATTCGTTGACGTCAGCGACTTGCTCACGTTCTTCCAATACTATGGAACGGCGTGTCAAGAATGACGTTAGAATAAGACGATTGGACCAACCTTCCAATTTCACTTAAAACCGAAAGGGCTGCCCAACCAAGGCGGCCCTTTCTTTTTTAAAGACAAAGTTTCAAGGAGTTACTTTTGTGCATGATTCGATTGATCTTATTTTGTTTTTGGCTGGTTTTGTTTTCCGTTAATTTCAATGGAATAAAGGCTCAATTTGTTCCTCAGACGCCATATAAAACATCGATATCATCCCCGCAATGGGTGAAGATGATGTACCGCGATTCTGCGGATCGAGCCGCGGTTCGAAAGGCTTATGAGGAGTACTATGCCACTCGCCCGTTAGTGAAAAACAAAGACACACAGTTCTACAAGCGTTGGATGCGCAATGGGGATGTTCCTGCGCCATTTATGTCGACGCGTTATCAGGATCAACATGTTGAAGCAGCCAACCGCCTGACGGGTGTTTGGGAAGAAATGGGCCCCTGGAGTTATGACCCTGAAGTGGCCATGGAGTTCCAAGTCCAAAGTCCGGGAGCTTGCCATGTGTATACCGTTGAGCAGTCGGCTTCCGATCATACGATAGTTTGGGCGGGTACGGCTACCGCTGGAGCTTGGAAGTCAGAAGACCATGGGGGCCACTGGGAACTGATGACACGTGATCTTCCATTGACGAGTGTCTATAGCATCGCGATTCATCCTGACGATACAGCCCATGTCTTGGTAGGCTCCGGTTCTGGTCAGATGTGGCGCACACTGGACGGTGGCGTGAATTGGACGCTATGTGGAGATGCAGCTTTTCAATCGGTCAACCGCTGGTACCGCGATATTATCTGGTCACCGGCTGATGCCGAGGGCACGTATCAAGCATTTGCAGCCACCGATCAAGGTTTATGGACCGTGTCAGCATCTGGAGAAACGATGACGAGCATTGCTTCTGGTGAATTCATGGAGCTTGCCTTTCATCCTGCGGCTGATTCTATTTGCTACGCCATACAACGCTTAGGAGATAGCACGGTGTTCAAACGTTCTGTGGACGGCGGGATGACCTTTTCAACAGGAGCCGCAGGTTGGCCTTCGGTCGGTGTGGATGATGGCCAAAGTCGATGTGAAATGGCTGTGACCGTAGCAGATCCTGACCGCGTTGTGGTGTTGGCTTCGGGATCAACTGCGGACGGCGGCGGATTGTACGGACATTATGTGAGCAATGATGCTGGCCTTACGTTCGAATTTACCTGTTGTGGAGAAGGTCCGGGAGGACCTTGGGAAGCAGAGGTCAACCCCAATATTCTCGGCTGGAGTGAGGATGGCACGGGAGATGGCGGACAGTACTACTATGACTTGGCATTGGACGTGAGTCCAACGGATGCTGACCGTCAATTTGCCGCGGGAATTTGTGTCTGGCGCACTCTCGATGGCGGGCAAGATTGGTCACTCAACGGCCACTGGGTGACTTGGGCTGGCGAATTCACGGCCGATCGCTACACCCACGCCGATGTGCACGATGTCAAGTTCTTTACCCGCCTAGATGGTACGGTGGACTTGTGGGTCGCCAGTGATGGAGGATTGCATTATTCAGCCGATCAAGGGGACCATTTCGAACCGCGCATGTATGGCATTCAAGGAACTGACTTTTGGGGTTGGCAAGCAGGCTGGCATGGACCCGATGTGATGGTCGGTGGAACTTACCACAATGGCACCTTGATCCGCAATGGTGATCTCTATCACTACGGGGCGGACAATGATTCAACGGGTGGCTGGTTGGCCGAGTTGGCCGGAGACAATTTCAGGGGCTTCATCAATCCCGGCGATCCGACCATTGGGTATCACGATGGTGGCGCATTTCGCTTCACAGAAGATCGTTTCGATCGCATTGATGGGTTGCCCTTTGATGGGTCGAAGCTCCCCAATACGGGCTATTGGTTTGGAGAAGTGGGCAACATGGAGTGGGATCCGCGCTGCTTCGAATGCCTGTATTCACCCGTAGGGAGTGAGTTATGGTATTCTGCAGATGGTGGAATCTCCTTCGCTTTGGTCCATGATTTTGGGGGTGAAAAAATAATCTCCGTGAAGGTCAGCCCTCGGGATTCCCAACGCATTTATGTTTCCCACCAGCAATCGGGTTCAATTTGGAGAATTCACCGGTCTATTGATGGCGGACAGACTTGGTCACTGGCATCGATTTCGTCCATCGAAAGTGGAGGAACGAATAACAACAAGCCCATTTATCTCGAAGTGGATGGAACCAATCCAGACCGCGTTTGGGGCATTCTTACGGGCACCCAAAATGGATACAAAGTGTTCGAAAGCATGGATGCGGGTGAAACATGGCAAAATTTGACCACATCCACCATCGCAGGTGAACGGGTTGTCAGTATTGCGCACCAACGCGGAAGCCAAGGAGGACTTTACATCGGCACCACCCAATCGGTTTACTATCGGGACGACGCGATGGAAGATTGGACCCTCTACAATACGGGCTTGCCTGCGATCAATGTGTCCACTTTTTTGCAGCCTGACTACTGTGGAGGACACATTCGGACAGCCGGCTCACGCGGGGTGCATCAAGCTGAATTCTATGCTCCTTCTGAGGTGCTAGCAGGATTCATGGCCAGTACTACTTCGGTGAACTTAGCATCTCCCTGCGACGCGGCTCCAGTTCGTTTTATGGATGTATCGGTCGCACGTTGTGAAGGTGCAACCTATGAATGGGTGTTCCAAGGTGGAGCGCCTTCCGTGGCCTCGGGTGAAGAAGTTTGGGTTTCCTACGATGAGGTGGGGGTGTTCGACGTTATGCTGACGGTGACAGACTCACTAGGAGCATCGGATACATGGACATGGAACAGCATGATTGACGTGGTCAATGAGCCTGTGTTGGCGGCAGGCGGCTTTGTTGAGAATTTCGATGGTGAACAGTTTCCTCCTGCCAATTGGCGCATGGAAACACCAGGTCATGCTTGGGAACACGCCTGGGATCTTATGGATGAAACCAATGGGGTGGCGCAATTCCCCA
>JAPKAW010000193.1 GCA_028825055.1 Flavobacteriales bacterium
TAGAATGCTGCAGATTCCTCGATAAAATTTAGAACTTCGACTCATGAAATCACCATGGGACATTCGGTACGCCAATCAAGAAGCGTTGTATGGCAAAGCTCCCAATGCTTTCTTCTCGCATATTTTGCCCCTCTACCCCTGTGGGTCCATTCTTTTGCCTTGCGATGGTGAAGGCCGAAACGCCATTCACGCCGCGAAAAAAGGATGGAACGTGCACGCGTTTGACGGGAGTCAAATCGGAGTCGATACCGCGCAACGATGGGCTGCAGCAGCCCACGTTACAATCCAATGTGATGTGAGTGACGCCTTCGATTTCGCCCCCACAAAACAATTTGATCTGGTGGGACTGTTCTACGCCCACATGCCGTCAGAACGAAGGAGAGAATTCCACCACCTCGCCATTCAATGGCTCAAGCCCGGAGGCTCATTGATTCTGGAAGGGTTTCATACCGATCAGCTTCACTACCAATCGGGCGGCCCACGGAATAAATCCATGCTATTTACACCTGAAATACTCGCAGAAGACTTCAAAGGACTGCTCGCCACAAAAAATGAAGTGGCACAGGTGACGTTGGACGAAGGCCCGTTGCACCAGGGTCCAGCTAGTATCGTCCGATATATCGGTACCAAATAAGAACTCAATCCATGCGCTATCCTGTTGTACTCTTGATTCCGGCGCTTGTTATTGGTGTCAGTTTGTATTCCACTACGACACCCGAAACCGTTGAGCCCAACGAAAAGGGAGAAGCGTTGTATGCTCAGTGGTGTCAAGATTGTCATGGAAATTCGGGACGCGATTTCATTGAACGGTCATGGAAATTGGGAAGCCGAGATGAGGACATTGCACGGGTCATTCGCGAGGGGCACGAACTCCTAGGAATGCCAGCTTACAATGAAACATTGAACGAGGAGGAGGTGGATTCGCTCACACGCTATGTCTTGGATCGTGCAGCCTCTGAAAAACGATTCGAACCGGTGGGACCGCGTTTTGAATCCACTTCTGATTTGGAAATTCGAGCCGATGTCATCGTCGATGGGCTCGAGACTCCCTGGGGCATGGACTTCACGCCAAGCGGAGCCCTTTTAATTACAGAAAGAGAAGGTCGACTCTGGCATTTGAAAAATGGCGTGAAAAAAGCCATCACGGGTCTACCAAACGACATCGTGGTCCAAGGTCAAGGCGGATTGCTAGATGTCGCCTTTTGGGAAGATCCCGCAACAGATTCTTCATGGGTTTATTTGACCTACAGCCGGCTGCACCCTGAGAATAACAGTCTTTCGGCAACGGGTTTGGTGCGCGGAGCGTGGCAAGAAACTGGAGACTCGGTAAGTTTGGGGCCTCTGGAAACGCTGTTCATTGCAACTCCCTACGAGAAAACACATCACCACTACGGTAGTCGCATTGCTTTTGGTCCAGACGGGATGCTCTACCTCACATGTGGGGAGCGGGGTAAGCGAAGCATTCATCCACAAACATTGACGACACGACCAGGAAAAGTGCACCGCTTGCATCCGGATGGCACTATTCCCACTGACAATCCCTTTGCCAACCAAAGCAATGCCGAAGCCTCCATCTGGACCTGGGGACATCGAAATCCACAAGGCATGTTTATACATCCGCTGACCGGTCAGGTTTGGACACATGAACACGGTCCTAAAGGCGGCGATGAAATCAACATCCTTAAAAAAGGAGCAAACTATGGTTGGCCCACCGTCACCTTCGGTCGGAACTACAGCGGAACCATCATCACCCGAGACACAGCGAAAACAGGCCTCGAGCAGCCACTCTACTATTGGCTCCCTTCCATCGGGGCTTGTGGACTTGACATGGTGCATGAAGGACAATGGCCGGATTCATGGCAAGGCGACCTACTCGCTGGATCTTTGAGTTTTGAATACCTGGAAAGGCTCTCTTTAAACGCCGACGATGAAGTCATTCATCGAGAGCGCTTGCTTGAGGATATTGGACGCGTCAGAGACATTGCTCGAAACGCTTCCGGTGATATTTTTGTCGCCATTGAGGGAGCAGGGGTTGTTTATCAACTCGTTCCTTTACATCAGTAGTGACTTGGTGAAATTTATCCACCCAATAACAGAATCACGACTGTTCCTTTTGTTAGGAGCAATGCTTTCATGTGCTCTTTTGTCCGCGCAATCGATCACCAAACCATTGACACCTATCGAGGAAAAAGCGCTCCGAATGGAGTCATCTCCTGTGCCTCCCGTGGACACCCTGATGTGGGAGCATGTTGGACAATTTGGCGTTCAATTCAGTCAAGTTTATTTGAGAAACTGGGCTGCTGGAGGTCAGAGTAATTTGTCCTTATTGACCAAATTGGATCACAGCTGGAATTACGTCCATGAAAGCTATGGTTGGGATACCGAACTACACTTAGCATTTGGTCTTTTGCATCGTCCTGAAGACCGCGTTTTTATCAAAACAGACGACCGCATTGAGTGGTCAACCAAATGGGGCTATCGCGCTACGGAAACAGGTTTCATGACGGTGATGGCCAATTTCCGTTCGCAATTTGCTCCTGGATATGCGCTGGAAGAAGGCCTTCCCAATCTGAACAACTTGCAATCAAGCTGGATGTCGCCGGGATATGGGGTCATCGCCGCCGGCATCGACTACAAAAACACAGACGGAAACTTTAGCTTGTTTTTCGCTCCCTTTACGTACAAAGCAACCTGGGTATTGGATGACAGTCTGTCTCAAGTGGGGGCATTCGGAGTGGAACCTGGGGAAGCTTTTCGCTATGAGGTGGGAGGTTATCTGAAGTTGGGTTGGAAGACGCCGATCGCTGAGGGCATTACGTATGCCATTCGATTGGATTTGTTTACCAATTTCATTGAACGCCCTGAAAACATCGACATCTTCAGTGATCACGTTCTCACACTCAAGGTCAACGAATGGCTATCCACCACGATTAGCGCAGCTTTGATTTATGATGACGATGTGATGTTGAACAAGGAGCCGATTGAAATCGAAGGCCAAATGGTTCCTCAACAAGGTCCTGGCATCCAACTAAAGGAAGTCCTTGCAGTTGGCATCTCCATCAAATTCTAACGTTACCGCATCGTTTTCTAAAACAGATTTGATATAATTTTATCGCATGAAAGCATATGTATTTCCTGGCCAAGGCGCCCAATTCTCAGGAATGGGAAATGACTTATTTGAAGCCTCAGCCGCGGCGAGAGCACGTTTCGCACAAGCCGATGAGATCTTAGGATTCTCCATTTCGACCACCATGTTTGAGGGAAGTGATGCCGACCTAAAAGAAACGTCAGTGACACAACCGGCGATATTTTTGCATTCGGTGATCCTTGCTGAATTGCTTGGAGAGCAGTTCCAACCGGAGGTGGTCGCTGGACACAGCCTAGGTGAATTCTCCGCATTGGTTGCTGCTGGAGCGATGCGGTTTGAAGATGGGTTACGCCTCGTCTCTGAGCGGGCACAAGCGATGCAAGCCGCATGTGATTCTACACCATCCACCATGGCCGCTGTTTTGGGATTGGACGACGAAGTCGTTGAAAAAATCTGCTTGGACACCGAAGGCATCGTTGTTGCCGCGAACTACAACTGCCCGGGTCAACTGGTCATTTCCGGTGAAGTCACGGCTGTCGAAAAAGCATGCGCAGCCCTCACAGAAGCAGGAGCGCGCCGCGCATTGATGCTGCCGGTAGGAGGCGCTTTTCATTCTCCGTTGATGGAACCGGCAAGAGAGCGTCTGGCCCAAGCCATTGCCAATACTGAAATCCAAACCCCTCGGTGCCCGATTGTGCAAAACGTAAACGCGAAGCCTGAATCCGATCCTGAGCGCATCAAAGCAAACCTCATTGCTCAGCTAACAGCCCCCGTTCGTTGGACGCAATCCATGCATACGATGATTGAAATGGGCGCAACCGAAGCCATCGAGGTAGGTCCAGGCAAAGTACTTCAAGGGCTTTTCAAGAAAGTCGATCGTGGCTTTGTCGTCTCCGGAGCATTGCTTCCTAGCGAGGCTTGAGTTCTAAAGATTCCCTTAGCGGGTTTTCAAGGCATAAAAAAGGGCAGAGATAAGTCTCTGCCCTTTTTAACGTTGGACACTGCTGAACGTGTCGCGGTTATTACTGTGCAATCTCGCCTGCGTAAGCGTGCAAAGTCTGCAATTCAGTTTCACT
>JAPKAW010000194.1 GCA_028825055.1 Flavobacteriales bacterium
TCATTGACGAAGAATCGGCCATGCTTTATGTCGTAGGCAGCAACCTTGCGAGTGGTGGGTTGGTGGCTTTTGACATCAGCGACCCAGCAAGTCCGGTGCTCGTAGGTGATTACGGGGAAGCCGGTTACACGCATGATGCGCATGCCGTTGTATACAATGGTCCCGATACCGAGCATGTGGGGAAATCAGTGGTGTTTGGTGCCAATGCAAATAAGATGGCGATTGTGGATGCAACGGATCCAACTGACATGACCTCTTTGAGTGTCTCGAATTATTCAGACCTATCATACACCCATCAGTGTTGGCTTACGGAAGACCACCGTTACCTAGTGCTTGGTGACGAATTGGATGAACAGAACCAAGGGTTCAATACGAGAACACTGATCTGGGATGTTCAGGACTTGGAGAATCCGTTTCTATTGGGTGAGCATTTTTCAGAAGTGACGGCGATTGATCACAACCAATATGTGGTGGGAAACCTGTTGTTCCAATCGAATTACCGCGCAGGTCTTCGGATGCTTTCTTTAACGGACGTTGCTGAAGGGGAATTGTTAGAAATTGGTTATTTCGACGTGGATCCAACGAGCGATGCGGCACTGTTCTCAGGAACGTGGTCCAATTACCCTTATTTTGAATCAGGGATTGTGGTGGTGACTTCTATCGATGGAGGCATCTTCTTGGTTCGCCCACGATTCATGGAAGTGAATGCGGTTAGCGATTCCGTTTGTAGTGGAAATGATTTGGTCGTGGCGGTAGACATTTTAGATGGGCTGCTTCCCCCGTACGCTTTGAGTATTCCGGATTTACCAGATGGAGTTGTCCTCAATGGGTTTCCAGCCACGCTGGAGGGGCCTGCTAGTTTTGCGTTCAGCATTTCGGGACTCGAAGGATTTCAAGGCTCGCTCGAATTGCGTATTCGTTTGGAATCAGGATTGAATACGGTCGAAGAGCCCTTGGAATTCACTGTTTCCACAGGAACTATCTGGTATCCCGATACTGATGGAGATGGTTTTGGCAATGGCAATGCAGGGGTATTCTCCTGTGATTCCCCAGAAGGTCATGTCGCCAATGGCCTCGATTGCTTTGATGGTTCAGCCACGACGTATCCTGGGGCACCTGAATTGTGCGATAACCTTGACAACGATTGTGATGAATTGATTGACGAGGGCATGGAACTCAGTACGTTTTACGTCGATGCCGATGGTGATGGGTTTGGCTCGGCTGTTTTGATTGCGCAAGCCTGTATCGCTCCTGCCGGATTTGTGTCCAACGTAGATGACTGCAATGATGCTTCTGAGGCGGTATTCCCGGGTGCAGTAGGAACATCAGAAGGCTTTGACAATGACTGCAACGGTGTTGTCGAAGGTGATGAGCTTGCGCTTTGTCCCGGTGATTTCAATCTAGACGGCTCGATCTCGGTGTCTGATTTGCTCACCTTCTTAGGGGACTTTGGTTGCTTGACCAATTGCACGTCGGATTTCAATGGAGACGGCGTAGTCAGCGTTGGTGACTTGCTCGGGTTTCTTGGTGTGTTTGGAGAGGATTGTCCCGAAGTCACGGAGTGACGGGAGGCTCTTCACCCCAAGCCTGTTGTTGAACCATATTGGCATAGACCCCGTTGGCTTTGAGGAGTTCTTTTGGGGACCCGTATTCAACCATGCGTCCCTTGTCGAGCACAACCACCCTGTCCGCCCCGCGTATGCACGATACACGGTGCGAGACGAGTATGACCGCCGATTCTTTGCAGGCCCTTCGTATCGACTTTAAGATGAAATCTTCAGTTTCGGTGTCAACGGCTGAAAGGCAGTCATCGAGCACTAACAATTGGGGCTTCCGAATCAACGCACGCGCAATGGAGATTCGTTGCTTTTGACCCCCGCTTAAATTGACTCCGCGTTCTCCCAACATCGTGGAATATCCCGCTTCAAAGCCTTCGATATTGTGCGCTACATGCGCTTCAAGCGCAGCAGCTTCTATGGCTTCTTTCGATGCCTCTGATAGGTCCATCCCAAAAGCAATGTTGTTTTCGATGGTGTCGGAAAACAAGAAAACTTCCTGTGGGACGTAGCCTGTTATGTGTCGGAATGCATCGAGTTGCCATGCGTTCAACGCTGTTCCATTGAGTTCAACTTCGCCTGAAGAGGGATCAAAAATCCGCATAGCCAGTTGAGCGGCTGTGGATTTCCCGCTGCCTGTGCGCCCTGTGATGGCAACGATT
The DNA here is from genome assembly GCA_028825055.1 of Flavobacteriales bacterium. Taxonomy (GTDB): domain Bacteria; phylum Bacteroidota; class Bacteroidia; order Flavobacteriales_D; family Sanyastnellaceae; genus UA16. Next base: position 2,219 of record JAPKAW010000194.1, read on the forward strand.
TCTCCCGGTTTGACCTCAAAGTTGATGTTTTGCAACGCCTCAATACCCGTTTCTGGATACGTGAAAGAAACATTTCGAAATGCAAATTCACGCACCGATGAAGCAGCTGAGGAGCTATCTTGATTCAAGCCCGAACCACCAGCAGAGTTGGAAACAGGGGGCGAAGCAATGGTGGGTTCTGCCTCCATGAAGGCGTTGATTCGAAGCATGGATGCTTCCGCTTTTTGAACCAAGGAAGTGACCCAGCCGACGGAGGCAAAAGGCCACGTCAATAAATTGACATAGAATACGAATTGGAAAATGTGACCCAGTTCCAGTTCCCCTGCAATCACCCGTCTACCGCCTACATATATGGTGAGAATGGTACTTAAACCAACCAAGAGTACGATGATGGGCATAAACAAAGCTTCAGTTTTGACCAATTTCAACACGTGCTGCTTGTAGTCGTCCGCTTGGTGCGTGAAGCGCTCAGCAGCATCTTCTTCTCGATGGAAGGACTGCAGGATTCGAATGCCCGCAATGTGCTGTTGAACGAACGTGCTCAACCCGCTTTGTCGGCTTTGTACGGCTTCACTTTGCCGGTTGATTCGTTTGCTTACACGGTAAATTGCAATGGACATGAAAGGAAGGGGCAGCAGGGCAAATAAGGTCAGTTGCACATCGATAAAGAGCATAACTCCAACAACCAAGCATATCAGTACAGCTAAGTTGAGGGTGTACATCACAGCAGGGCCGAGATACATCCGGACCTTGCTCACGTCTTCACTGATTCGATTCATCAAATCGCCGGTGTCATTGGCCTTGTAGAAAGATGCGTCGAGTCGCTGGTATTGATCAAAAATCGTTGCTTTGAGATCGTATTCAATCTTGCGCGACATGACAATGATGGTCTGTCGGGTGAAGAAGAGGAAAATACCTTTGATGAAATAGGCCAACATAAAGAGTGCCGCTTGGAAAAAGGCGATTGCCGAGATCCATTGAAAGACGTCCTGCTTGGATTGAATGTTCGATCCTGGATCCGCTTCGAGTCCGAGGAGGTTTCGAATCCATTGAATGGACCGTGGCCATTGGCTCGCTTGTCCTTCTCCGAAGACTTCAGCTTCGGAAGCTCCTTCGCGCAATGGTAACAAAAAAGCCTCATCCGCTTCGCGCATGGCGTTCACACCTTCACCGATCAGAGCGGGAGCATAAACAGCAAAAATATTGGTCAAGACAATAAACGCGAACCCCCCAATGAGAAGCCGTCGGTATTTCCAGAAGTAGGGGTTGAGTTTGAGGAGTTCCCGCATGTAAGAATTAGAAACTAAAATTCCAGGTAACGGATGGGATGATGGGGAATAGGCTCACTTGATTGGCTTGCAGGTCGAGCGAACCGTTTTGTAAATCGCCTTCATTCGAAAAGTAAATAAAATACGGATTCATCCGATTGTAGACGTTATAAAAACCGAACGTCCAACTGCTGACAACGGGGTTTTCTCGTTTTGACCGATCCTTTTTTGGAGTGAGCGTAGCACTGATGTCGGCACGGTGATATGCGGCCATGCGGTATCCATTTCGCGCGCCGTAAATGTCCGTAATCCGTCCTTCAAAGATAAACCGCTGAGCAGGTAAGGTGATTGAGTTACCTGTCGCGTATACAAACGCACCTCCAAATCTCCATTGATCATTGAGTTTCCAGTCCAATACCAAACTCAGGTCGTGACGCCGGTCAAATTTTGAAGGAAAGACGAGTCCTTGATTGAGGTCGTCAAATTGTCTTTCTGTTTTGCTCCAAGTATACCCCAACCATCCTGTCAATGTGCCGGTTCGTTTTTTTAAGAAAGCCTCAACTCCATAAGACCACCCTTCGCCGAAAAC